>JAKQOF010000092.1 GCA_029565375.1 bacterium | reverse complement strand
TCGTATAAAAATTTCATATTACATAATATTGTAGCATGAGTATTATGCTGTTTTTGTCATGATATAATCGAACAGTATGAAAATACTCATTGCTGCTGACCTTAATTTTCCTGTTATTAACGGGGTATCGACTTTTACGCGTAACCTAGCCCATGGGCTGGCAGCGCGTGGTCATGAAGTGTTGGTGATTGCTCCCAGCCAGACTGGTAAACGATATAAAGAAGTTGACGGTAATTATGTCGTGACGCGTACAACCGCGATTCCCTTGCCCTTGTATCAAAACATTCGTGCGTCACTGACGCCAATGCGCGAAGTGAAAAAGATTATTGATGAGTTTGACCCTGACGTAATTCATATTCAGATGTTGATGTGGATTGGACAAGCTGCGATGAAGTACGGCAATAAAGTGGGGATTCCCATTGTGAGTACCAACCACGCAATGCCAGAGAACTTGATGGACAATTTGAAGTTACTTGCGCCACTAGCTCGCCCGATTAATTACATGCTACGCGATTATGGACGACGCTTTCATTCAAAGGCTGACTTTGTGACAATGCCAACTCAATCTGCGATTGGGATGTTTAGAATTGCTGAAAAAATGACCGTCCCGATGAAGGCAGTCTCGAACGGAATCGACCTGAGCCGCTTTACGACCGACAAAGCCCCTGCCGAAATTTACAAAAAGTATGATTTACCGACCGACACGCCAATTGTTACCTATGTGGGTCGAACCGATGCAGAAAAGCATATTTGGGCGCTCGTTAAGGCATTTGATCGTGCGCTCAAACACGTCAAAGCACATTTGTTGATTGTTGGCGACGGCAGTGACGCAGAAAATTTGCGTGCGCTGGTGGCAGAATTGGGCATTGGCAAGTCAGTCACGTTTGCGGGACGTGTGCCCGAAGAAGACCTGGCTCCCCTGCACCGCGTTGGGACAATTTTTGCAATGCCTTCACCAATGGAATTGCAAAGTATCGCGACATTAGAGGCAATGGCTAGCGGCAAGCCGGTTGTTGCGGTTGACGCTGGCGCGCTTGGTGAGTTGTGTCACAGTGACGTGAACGGCTTTTTGTGTGAACAAGATAATGATGAAGAAATTGGTGACGCCATCGTAAAGATCATCAAAGACCCTGCCCTACAAAAGCGATTCTCGGAGGCAAGTTTGAAGATTGCTCGAGAGAACGACCTGGACTACACACTCGATCAGTTTATTGCGATTTACGAAGACGTTATTAAATAAAATCTTTGATTGACGCTGCTACTTGGTCAGGTGTCTCGTAATGTGTTAAATGCCCTACGCTTTTGATGACATGTAGCTGTGCGTTCGGAAACAATCTGACAAGTTCCTCTTGTTTTGCGAGCGGCGTTATATCGTCCTTTTCACCGACGACCAAGAGCGTTGGTACACTGATGTCATGTACGAATTCGCGGACGTTATGGTTGACAGATGTGCTGAACGACTCGGACAACGACTGCAGGTCGTGGAACAAACTAAAATATTGGTAGTGTTGGCTGTGCACATATTTTCTGACGTGTTTGTCGCGCGACTTTGTCATGGTAATAGTGACCATTGCAACGGCCGGTTTGAGTGACAGCCATTTGCGTGCAGCCTTTTCTGGCAATTTGCGACCACTCCAATAATAAAATAAAGCGAGTTTGGTCAACAGTGCGCGAGGTCCTTCAAGTGCTGGTGCGCCGATGGGATTGACGAGTACCAATTTAGAGATTGTTTTCGGATACTTTGCCGCGTAGGCAGCACAGATAATGCTGCCGAACGAATGTCCTAACAGCACAGGAGGCTGCGAGAGTTTGTGATGAGTGATAAAGTCGTGCAACCACTGAACGTAATGCTCGATATCATGTTTTTTCAGTGGTCCTGACTCACCAAAACCAGGAACGTCGGGCACAATAATGTACTGTCCTGGCAGTTGTTGGGCAATCAAATCAAGCCCATGATGAGTGCCGCGAAACCCATGGACCATTATAATTGGCGCTAATATCTTGTCACCGTATGTCCAGTAGGCCGTTGATTTTATAGTGTGTTGTGTAGGGGTCATGTGGTTACTAGTATAACCTACCAATTCAACAAAAAAACCACCCATGGTGGTAGTGTGTGGGGGGATGCGCCGAGGCGCATCCCCCCTAGATCACAGAGCTTCGAGCGTTTGAAGGTGGGCCTTCAGCGCGTCGCGGACCTCG
>JAKQOF010000010.1 GCA_029565375.1 bacterium | reverse complement strand
ACCTGACCAAGATTGATGACGGCGGTGTGGCAAAAGATGTTGAGCGTGACGCAAATGGGTTGGTGCAAGTTGTGTGTGGTGCACCGAATGTACGCGCGGGTATTTTTACTGCTTGGCTGCCAGTAGGATCAATTGTCCCAGAGACGTTTGATGACGCAGAGCCGTTTGTGCTGACTGCAAAAAACTTACGGGGAACTGTCAGTAACGGCATGCTGGCGAGTACTCGAGAACTTGCACTCGGTGATAGTCACGACGGCATTGTCGAGATTGAACTGCCTGACGTAAAGGCTGGTGATAGCTTTGCTGCGTTGTATCAACTTGACGATTATTTGTTGGATATAGAAAACAAGTCATTGACTCACCGTCCTGACGCATTTGGTATTATTGGGTTCGCGCGAGAAGTCGCGGCTATTACTGGACAGGCGTTTCATACCCCGGCATGGTTGGCTGATTCTTCTGTGACTATAGGCGAGGCACGTGTAATTGTTGAGCCACCCAAGATTGTTATTGATGATAGCGAACTATCACGTCGCTACCAAGGTGTTGTATTGTCACGTGACGAAACAGTGAGCGACACAAGTAAACTGACACTTATGCAGACGATGCTTTCTCGCAGCGGTATTCGACCGATTAGCCCCATCGTTGACGTGACGAATTATTTGATGCTTCTTTCGGGACAACCTTTACATGCATTTGATTATGATAAGGTTCGTTCCGTAGCCGGCGATGACAACACCATTCACGTCCGCTCGGCGCGTGTTGATGAAAGCCTTACGCTACTTGATGGACGAACAATTACGCTTGATCCATCAGATATTGTGATCGCCGCTGGACAAACTGCTGTTGCGCTTGCGGGTGCAATGGGGGGTATTGAGACCGAGATTGATGATAGTACGACGCACGTCTTTTTGGAAAGTGCGACCTTTAACCTATACAATCTTCGTTCGACACAAATGCGACACGGTGTCTTTAGCGAGGCGGTAACTCGCGTGACTAAAGGCCAACCTGCGGGGCTTACTGCGCCGGTACTTATTGAGGCGACTAAGTTGTTAAACGATTATGCCGGCCTTCAGACCAGCAGTCCAATTGTTGAAGCCTATCCAGGTCTGTCTGAACCTGTACGCATCAGTCTTTCGATCGATGATATTAACGCACTGCTGGGGACACAGTTGGTAGTAGAAGACGTTGTTGCACTATTAGAGCGTGTTGAGTTTGTTGTAGAGGCAGTCGACAATCAACTGGTTGTGACGGCGCCATTTTGGCGATCTGACATTCATATCCCTGAGGATGTTATTGAAGAAGTCGGTCGCATAGGCGGATTTGATTCGATCAATCCAACACTGCCGACACGTGACTTTACTGCCGTTGCACCTTCGCCTTTTGATATCTTTCGTGCGTCACTTCGTAAAGCGCTTGTTCGTGCTGGTACAAACGAAGTACTTACGTACAGCTTTGTGCACGGTGACATATTGCAAAAAGTTGGTCAAATAACTGGTGACTCGTATCGTGTCACTAATAGTATTAGCCCTGACTTACAATATTATCGACAGTCTTTGACGCCAAGTTTATTGCAGTTGATCCATCCGAATGTCAAAAACGGCTTCGACTCGTTTGCGTTGTTTGAAATGAACAAAGTTCACCCTCGACAGCGTGGTATCACGGATGAACAAGTGCCAAATGAAGCGAATGCACTGGCGCTCACTATCGTGCGAAACAAAAAGGATGCGACGGGTGCAGCGTTTTACGATGCAAAACATGTGCTTGAGTTTGTCGCTGAACGTGTGGGACTGACAGTAGGATATGAGGCACTTACTCAGGAGGTTGCTTACCCAACTGCAAGGCCATTCGAGTACCGCAGAAGTGCCGCTATTATTGACGTACGTTCAGGTATACCGATTGGTATGGTTGGCGAGTACCGCAGTGCGGTTGCGAAAAACTTTAAACTTCCAAGCTATGTTGCTGGTTTTGAATTAGATATCGATGCCATGTTTATGGCGGCACAACAAAGCGGAACCCAGTATAGTCCGTTAAGCCGCTACCCAAGCACCGAACGCGACATTTGTTTTCAGGTCGCAGG
>JAKQOF010000091.1 GCA_029565375.1 bacterium | reverse complement strand
GATTTGGGGGGTCAACAGTGATGACGTTGTCTTTAACAGGTCAACTGCAGGACGAATACCACTCTCGGCGACACTACGAGACAGCACCAATACTGAGTCCAGCTGCTGCGAGATGGCTTGCACCGCAGGGTCTGAAAGGTCGTCTGCAGGGATATAGACTGCCTGCACCGACGTAATCGTTCCTTTGTCGGTGGAACTCAATCGGTCTTCCAGACGACGCAGCTCTGCGTAGATCTTTGGTGAATAGCCGCCCTCAGATGGAATCAAACCCAGGTTGGTTGACAGCTCTGTGAGGGCCTGAATGTGTCGATAGATGTTGTCTACGAAGAACAGGATGTCGCGACCTTCCTCGTCGCGGAAGTACTCCGCAGCAGTCGCAGCAGCAGGACCAACCATCGAACGAATAGCAGGTGTCGAGTCCATCTGTCCAAAGAACATGACGGTGTTTTTTAATACGCCAGTTTCTTTCAGTGTTTCATATAACTCGTTACCTTCACGAATACGCTCACCAACACCACAATAGATAGACAAGCTCTTCGCATTACGAGTGACGTTATTAATCATTTCCATCGTGAGGACAGTCTTGCCCACACCAGCACCTCCGACGATACCAATCTTGCGACCTTTCACAAACGGTGTCAAAAAGTCGATTACTTTCAGGCCGGTTTCAAGCATCTCGAGCTTTTGCGTGCCACGGTAGCTCTTTGTGCCTGACGCTTCGCTAATCGGACGTCGTTTGTCAGTGATTCCCGGCTTTTCGTCGAGGGGTTCACCAAGCGCACTAAAGACACGACCGAGCGTATTTGGCCCAACAGGCACCGACACTTTCTCGTGAGTACGAAAGATATTTTGGCCACACTGCAACACTTGGCTGTTGGTCAGGTTAATACAGACCACAGTATCAGCTTTAAAGAAACTGACTTCCAAAAAGACTTCAGGATGGTCTTCAACTCGCAGTAGCTCTTTTTCTTCAGGACGGTCGCCAATAATCTGTACTTCAACCATCAGGCCACGCAATGACTGGATACTTCCTACTTTTTCTTCTGATATCTTTGGATGCGTCTTCATTACCTGGCTCCTCTGGCGTGTGCTTTTTTCTTTTTGATGCTAATCATGACTTCGCGGAGTCGGCGGTCGCTTTCACTTCGTTTAGCGCGGTGAAACTCCAGGTGGTAGTCAACCAACAGTTCAGTCGCACGCTTTTTAGCAACGGCCATCGAGTTAAATCGACTGGCGGCCTGCGCCAGACTTGACTCGAGGATTGTCTGACTGAGCGCAATGGTCATCATGGTCATCTCCATTCTCTCGGCAATCTCATCAAGTGATGGCTCAAAGATTGTATCAGCTGCCGTCATAATGTCAGTTTCGGTTGCGTCAGTTTCGCTCAGGCTTTTCATACTCGATATCAAGTCAATGCTTTTAATTTCTTGCACACCCAACGACACATATTCTTCATAATAGACAACAATGTTGCTGTACGGCATCACGGCTTTAATCACAGGGCTTACGTCGATATATTTGTCGGTCTCGGGCACTTGAAAAAACCGTTCAAAATGGATGCCACGTTGTGTTAACTGGTTAGCACCGTGACTACCCAGGACAATAATGTCTGTTGTCTTGGCGTCGTAGTTTTGCATCATTGTCTCAATCAAACGAAGGTCAATATCACCGCTCAGTCCGGCTTCGGCCGAGATAATGACAAACGCGTTCTTGCCGTTTTTGTCTGCACCGCCGCGGTTGGTGATTTGCGTTTTTGGATCAACACGGATTGATCGGTAGCGTGACCACAGCAGTTG
This sequence comes from bacterium, assembly GCA_029565375.1. Taxonomy (GTDB): domain Bacteria; phylum Patescibacteriota; class Saccharimonadia; order Saccharimonadales; family Saccharimonadaceae; genus UBA1547. The sequence goes on along the minus strand of JAKQOF010000091.1, from coordinate 5,423 downwards.
AAAGAACTCGCCCGACAATTCAACCTTGTTTTTTACCTTCGCAACTTGGGTACTGGCGATACTCTCAAACACCCCCGTCAAATCTTCAATCGTGGTGATCTGTATCGTCTCTTTTTCGACAGTACTAGCTCTTCGCATTGGCTTCTTCCTTTGGTGGCTCTGCCGGCGTCTCAACAACAATCGTGGTCGGCGTCTTGGACTTAATGGTATGCGCCTTCAATAGCTCAGCCTCAATATGGTCAAAGTCTTTCTCTGCCTTGACGCGCGATTTTGCCTTGATGACGGCATCTTTCAAGCCAACAATATCAATCTCAACTGTTCCACCTCCCAGCAAAATGGTCTCAAGTAGCAGTTGTTGCTCCACCAAGTTATACAAGGTCTCTGGCGGCTGTTGTAGGGCGGCATAAATTTGTTTACCCAGTGTGAGGTCAATTTGTGCGTCCTTAGACAGGCTTGACCCAAAGTGTGAAAACTCTTCGGCTTGTTTGTACTTCGACAGCAGTTTAAACAGTGTACCAGACAATCGTTTTTGCCTGACGGTTTGGGCTTGTCCACCGACACGCGAGACGGACAACCCAGCGTTAACGGCTGGTCGAATGCCTTGGCGAAAGACACCAAGGTCCAAAATAATCTGCCCGTCGGTAATAGACATAATACTCGTCGACAGGTAGGCGGTAATGTCGTCATTTGGCGTCAAAACAACCGGTAGGGAAGTCAGCGTTTTGCCGTTTTTTAACAACTTTCCCGCACGCTCTAACAGACTAGAGTGCGCATAGAACATATCACCTGGGTATGAGTCACGACCTGGGTCAACTTCTTGCAGCAGTGACAATTGTCGGTAGGCTTCAGCGTGACTGGTCAGGTCGTCATAGATAATCACAACGTCTTCGCCGCTGTACCACAAATATTCGGCCATTGCACAAGCAGCATAGGGCGCAAGGTATGACTGCGTGAGTGAATCAAAGATATCTGCCAATACGACAATTGTATGTTCCATGGCGCCTGACTCACGCAGACCCGCCAGCAGTTGCTCGATGTCGACTTTACGTTTGCCAATCAGCACGTAGACAACAATACGCTTTGTGCCTTTTTGGCTGGCACTCAGCTGTGACAAGAAGGTACTTTTACCTGACTTGCTGTCACCTAGGATTGCAATACGCTGACCCAAAACAACAGGGAAGAACATATCAACGGCAGTCACACCGCTTGCGAGCTGTTCGTTCAGCATTGACCTTGCCATAATGCCTGGTGCTGCGTTAAAAATACCTGATGTCGCAGTACTGCGGATTGTCCCTTTGCCGTCAATTGGCTTGCCCATAGGCGTAACGACACGACCAACCAGACCTTTGCCTACAGGAACGCTCAGGACGTCGGTCTCTACAACAGCAAGTGTGCCTGGCGCCATCTTTTCAGAGTCAATGTTAAATAGGATGACCTTGTCGCCATATGCTTCACGTACCAGTCCGCGCTGTCCATCCTCAAACAACACCTGCGCACCCAGTCGCACGCCCTCCAGGCCTTTCACCTCGATAATAAAGCTATTGACTGCAACAACTTCACCAGTCAGCCCATCGGCTTCGACTAGTTTTTGAAAGGTAGCGTTATTAAACACGGCGCAGTACCTCTGGGAACTTTTCGCGCTCGGCCAGCAACTGGCGTCGGAACGACCAGTCAAAAATGCGGCTTTTGTGGTGAATTACCAGACCGCCCAGAATCGTGGCGTTAAAGCCAAAGGCGATCATGATGTTTGGTGCAATATTTGCTCGACACCAATTGGTCAGTGTTTGTTTGATGTCGTTGGTTGGCGGTGCAGCCAGCGTAATCGTCAGTGTCGGCGCAGTGTTTTTATACAAGTTTAAAAGGTCGGTTAATTCATCCAAACGACGAACGCTGAGTGGCTCGTCTTTTTCCCATGCATGCAACAGCTCGGTCGCGCCAGGTGATAGGGCAGGGCGATCGCTTTTTTTCTTGCTCCCAACGCGTTTCAAAATTGCATTGTGTGAAAACCACTTTGTAAACTCTCGAACTTCAATCATCAGTGTCATCAAGTCTTGAACAGAAGTGACATCGTCTGGTAATTGCAGCCTAGCTTTCATCGGTGATGCCTTTGATCAACTCTGCTTTGTGTTCTTCTAACATGGCGATCATATACGGTGTTTGTGCGCCCAAATCAACGTTATGCTGCAAGCTCTCTGCCAAAAATGATGTCACTGCGTCGGCAAGCTTTGTATCAATTTGACCGACCAGTCGTTGTTGCTCGGCTGCGACTTTTTCGTTCAACTTGGTCTTTAGGTCAGTTTGGTGGTCCTGAATATCGGTCTGAGCGGTTGTGATCACTGTCTGCACTTGCGTGCGTAGGGATTCCAGCATGGTTTGGTAGCGCTGTGTCTCGCTGGTTACTACTTGTGCCCCCAGTTTCTCCAGCTGGCCGTTCAGTTCGGTCGCGGTCTTGGTCAGGTCATCTTGTAGCTCGCTCGCAGCGTGCGTCAGGACTTTTTCAAAGTCTCTCTGAGCCTTATCAAGCATCTGTTCCTTTAACTCTTGTGGAAGATGCAGTGTTTGGGCTGCAGGTTTTTCGACCTTTTTTTGTGGGCGAAAGTGTGCCCAGGCGTGACGAATCGCTGTTGTCGACAGTGCGCCGATAATAAACACATTAATCAGCAAGAATAGTTGTAAGAATGTGATGCCCGTCATTCTAAAACCTCGTTAAAATTACATAAATTGCTATGATTGCGACCGCTAATATCCCTAGAACTAACGCAGACAGCTGAATCACGTCACGATAGACCGCAGACTGCGCCATGGGGTTACGTCCAACTGACACTATACTACTACGAATCATCGTATAAATAATACTCACAACCACAATCAACGTCACAATAAAGATAATGCCGCTGACGATGATGGGTAGTGAGTTAACGGTTTTACCAGCCAGGGCGTTGGCAATGTTTTGAATAGCAGGGGGGATGAGCGTTTTTTCTGGTTCGGCGTAATAATACGACACATCAACTGCCAGCGTCACTTCACCAAGAGTGAGGGGCTGCTTGTTACCTTTGTCATCAGTGTAAGTCTGGTCTTTGTTGGTGCTGTTGGTTGGGTTGCTTTGCGCGACACCGACGACCTTGGCATTGCCTGTTGCTTTCATGCCAACACCTTTGACTGGTGAGGCGGTAATATGGTCACCTTTGACGACAGCGCCGTTAATGTCTGACACCAGGGCAGATACAACACCGCTTGTTGCTACCTGCACTTGATTATCAGTGCCGTTACTGACGGTTAGTAGCGATCCGCCATCGTTAATCACAATGCCCAACAGGTTATCAACATTACTCGACGACGTGGCGGTGACTTGGTCGGTTGATCCAGGCTCGGTACTCACCAGTGATCCGATAGAAAGGGTGTCGTTGCTTGAGTACCCCTGCGAGATAGTTGTAATGGCAAAGACGCCAAGTGGCATAACGCTCAGTAAAAAAGTACCGACGAAAGCTAATAACGCGACAAACGGCTTTTTTGTGTTCACGATGACTGTTTTACTCCTGTTGCCCACTAATACTTCCAGTATAGCAAAAAAAGCATAAGCGCAGGCATGTTGTATGCGTGATAAAATAAAGACATTAATAGGGCGGAACACAGCATGAAAAAATCAGTTCAATCGCAATCAGGTTTTACTATCTTGGAACTTGTCGTCGTGATTTTGGCGGCACTTATCTTGGTTGCCATTATCTTTTTCTACAGCACACGATAGGCGTCCATTTTCCTCGGTTATCATGTTGCATAGTCGATCAATATAGCTTATGATTGAGGTAATACCACTGCGAGGTACACGGGTGATCAAAAAGAATATTTTACAGACGATTAGCGCCAAAGAAATGGACCGCAAAGACTTTTTGAAGTACAGCGGCATTGTTTTGATTGGGCTTGTTGGTCTGAAGGGTGTTGCGACACTTCTTACAACTGCGGAGTCTAAAATCAGCGCCAAACCAGAGAAAATTACTCGGGGTTACGGCGGCGGAAAGTACGGGGTATAGGCGATGGCTACTGAACAAAGGCTTCCTACGGTAAACAGTGACGATGGCGAATGGGGCGGACACCTTAACGCTTTTCTCGGCAAAGAGCACTATACTGCCGACGCAAACGTAACATACCCTGGTACCTCGACGAATGGTGGGCACAAGACCATTACTATTCGTCCGGGTACAGCGACTGCGGGCACTGCTCCGCTCAAGTTCTCGACTGGTCCAGTCCTTACGGCGCTAGAAGTTGGCGCTGTTGAGTTCACGGACGGTGGCGTTAATGGCAAATTGTATGTAACATACAATCAGGCCAATACACCGACGCGTCTGACGGTTGCAGCTTACAATGACGCATCAGGTGCAACGGGTGATATATACTATAGAGACGCAAACGGCAATTTCGCGCGACTGGCAAAAACAACCGATACGCATGTATTGACACTCGCGGGCGGTGTGCCAACATGGGCAGCTCCATCAGGTGGCGGTGGTGGACTAACGTTCGCACAAACATATGCCATAACAACATTAATCGGGTAATACGTATGATACTTCTTCAAGCAACGACAGACACACTAGAGATTAACACAAGCACTGCGGCTAATATTGATTATTCAGTTAGTTGGGTTGATGTCGTCGCAACAACTTCTGCTACTCCTGGTACGAGTCAAGGTAAGATTACAACAGCGACTACTACAGTTGCGGTGACAACCCCTGGTGCATCGACAACTCGGCAAATTAAAAACGTATCTATACGTAATACGCATGCCTCGTTATCAAATACTATTCAGGTAGTGAGGGATGTGTCGACTGTACCGTACATCCTCACAAGCGATGCGATCTTGCAGCCGGGCGAAGCCTTGACGTATGAAGACGGAGTTGGGTGGAGTATAAACAACGTGCTTGTCAGTACTCTTACGGACGATATACACCTTGGGTTTCAAGAGTGGTCTGCCATATCAAATCCTTCCGCGCCAGCGGCAGACACAATACGTGTGTATGCCAGAAAAATTGCTGGACGTATGGTTCCAAAATGGATGCCACCGAGTGGTATTGATAACCCAATGCAGGCAGCCTTATACGGTAATAATATAGTTCTATATGTACCTAACACGGGTACAACGGCAGGTATTAACTTCGGTACGCCATGGGCTGTCGGTACAACTATAGGTCACCCACAGCCTACTGCGGGTATATACACTCAAATGAAGCGCACGACATCAACAAATGTTGTGACGACGATTAACCAGGCACTCGGTGTCTCGAGTATCGTTACAACAGCAGCTCAGTTTTGGATAGGAAACTCTACTGGTCTTGGTGGGTTCTTCTTCTTTGCGCGTTTTGGCATTGAAACCCTCTCAGCTGCTTCGCCAAACGCAACCCGCCTGTTCGTAGGACTGCAGTCAGGTACAG
>JAKQOF010000086.1 GCA_029565375.1 bacterium | reverse complement strand
TGACGTATGCTCAGAGTCGTTTGCAATTTGGCCAACGAGGCTATAATGCGATGTCTCGGTTTATTAGTGATATGGGTGATCAAGTTGCTGCAACCGCCAGCGAACCGCGTATCGTGCCTGAACAGGACTTTTACAGTGACGAATTATTTACTGTCGGTGATATTGTACGTTCCAGTGCGTTTGGTAACGGCGAAGTGATTGACGTTGATGGCTTGGCGCTCACTATTGCATTTGACAATGGGCAGACCAAAAAACTGAACGCAGAGTACGCGCGTCTCGAAAAAATATAACGCTTGTGCTTGTTGGTTGAAAAGGTAATTTTTGCTATACTAATAGGAACACGCTGCGAGAGGTGTGCCACAACATATGAAGAGTCTTAGTCGTAGATCCGCCACGCCATTAGTCGCGACCATTGTCGCTGTTTTTCTGTTTGTTCTGACATTGATCTTAGTCGTTGTTACACGAGCAAGTGCGACAGACGGCACTCCTAAACAGACTGGCCGCGTTTTGACGATTCATGACAGAGGTACGCAAAGCCTCATTATGACCGAGGCTATTACCGTTGGTGACGCGTTAAAAGAGACTGGCATCACACTTGATGATAATGACGCAGTTGAACCGGTTGCAAGTGAGCCACTTGTTGCTGCAGAATATGATATTAATATCTACCGTGCTCGTCCAGTGATTGTGGTAGATGGTCCTACGCGCAAAAAGGTGATTACTGCCTACCAAACTGGTGCGCAGATTGCCAAAAGCGCCGGTATTACACTGTTTGAAGAGGACACAACAATACTGGCACCAACAGATGATATCGTGTCTGAGGGCGCTGGCTTGAAGTTGACAATTGACCGCTCGGTGCCATTCACATTTACGCTTTATGGCATTACAAGTTCTGCACGGACACAAGGCGAGACAGTCGGCCAAATGCTGAAAGAAAAAGGCGTGGCACTGACAAGCGAGGATCGTGTTGTACCGGATCAATCGACGATTGTAACTGCCGGCCTGACTGTACGCGTGTGGCGTGAAGGCAAGCAGACCGTCACGGTTGAAGAATCGGTTGCCTTTGCGACAGATCAGATTCAGGACGGTGATCAATATGTTGGCTATCGTGCAGTTAAAACGCCAGGTCAATCAGGTACCAAGAACGTGACCTATGAGATTTTCATTCAAGATGGCCAAGAAGTTGGTCGTACGGCGATTGCGACGATTATGACAAAAGAACCTGTCAAGCAAGTTGACATTGTTGGTGCAAAATATCGCGGAGCGTATACGACACCAACCGAAAATGAAGTTATTACATGGAACTTTTTGATAGCAAACGGCTTTAGTCGTGAACAGACATCTGGTATTATGGGTAACTTAATGCAAGAACATCGCTTTAACACCACGGGTGATGGCTTGGCGCAGTGGACTGGATCGCGCAAAGCTGCACTTTTGGCTTTACCTGATCCGTATAACATTTATACACAGTTGAACTTTTTGATGGGCGAGTTAAACGGTGGCTATCGTGGAGTGCGTGACGCGATCAAGAGCTCGTCAACAATCGATGATGCAGTACTTATCTTCCAGAACAAGTTTGAGAAGTGTGGTGTGTGCGCACAGGCAAATCGTATTCAATACGCTTATAACATTTTTGCGAGTCATTAACGTGCAAAACAATAAGTCACTCGGACAGCATTGGTTGAAAGATCGTGACGTTTTGGCACACATTGCAGATTGTGCAGAGTTGACGCGTGACGACACAGTACTCGAGATCGGCCCTGGGCTTGGGACACTGACGAGTGAATTGTTGCGCCGCAGTAAAAAAGTAGTTGCTGTTGAGTATGACGGCGAACTCGCCCGCAAGTTGCCTGCGCAATTTCCTGGGAAGAA
>JAKQOF010000074.1 GCA_029565375.1 bacterium | reverse complement strand
AACGTTGTGTCGCGAGCCGATAAAGTATGCGTCATTACTGACATTGGCTTTGACCATGAACAGATATTAGGCGATACGCTGGCCAAGATTGCGGCGCAAAAGGCGGGGATTATTCAACCAAAGAACGACGTTTTTATGTACGAGCAGTCAGCTGAAGTGATGGACGTTGTCCGACAAACGGTCGAGACGAAGCAGGCACGTCTTCACGTCGTTGCGCTAACCACCGTCGGACATATTGAGGATATCCCAAGCTTTCAGCAGCGTAATTTTACATTGGCAAGCAGTGTCGTTACCTTTGCGTTAGAACGCGATGGTCACACGCTGGCAACAGACGAACAGATACTGAGTGCTGCACATACGCGTATTCCTGGCCGTATGGAGATAATTGACTACGAAGACAAGCAGTTGATTCTGGATGGTGCACATAATGAACAGAAGATTAGCGCGTTGGTCGATGCTGTGAAACAGCAATTTTCTGACAGCGATATGACATTGCTTGTCAGCTTTGGTCAAAACAAACAGGCCAGTGTTGACGCAAGCTTGAAGTCGCTTCGTCAGTTAGGGTCATCAATAATTATCACGAAGTTTAATAAAGGTCAGGACGAAGCACGATCGGGCATGGAGCCGAGTGACTTGCTTATTCGTGCAGAACACGCAGGCTTTACAGCAATCACGGTTGAAGAGGATGTGCCGGCCGCTCTGGAGCTTTTGGTTAAGGCAAAAAGTGATGTTGGACTGGTTGTCGGGTCACTCTATTTGATCGAGACTGTATTGCCGCTCGTAGCTTAGGCTGGGTAGGGCAGCTCAACGTAGGCTGCGTTACTCATGAGTTCTGGCGGGTCGAATTGATCGAGCGTTGCGTGGCCTGAAAGGACTTGTGTCAGGTAAAAGCCCGAGATTGCGTGTCCAACGACGAGCGTCTTTTTGTCTGTGCCAAGGTTTTTAATCTGTTGAGCGCAGTGGGTCATGCGTTTCAGCAGGTCAGCACGCAGCTCAATGCCTTTGGACGTATCATCCGTAAAATACCATATGCCTTCGTGAATGCGTGGTTGATTTTGGTGGATGCCTAGTCCACGTTCACGCAAATCTTCAATAGTTTGGATACTGTCGATGTCGAGACCAAGCTCAGTGGCGATTGCCTGGGCGGTTTGCTGCGCACGGAGATACGGCGAGCAGGCAATCTGTGTGATATCAAGATGCTTAACTTCATGCGCTGTCGCACGAGCTTGTTCGATGCCGGTTTGCGTCAGTGGTGAGTGCGCGTTTGCAATAACGCTATCAGCATTTGCCTGACTTTGTCCATGTCGCACGAATATAAAGGAAGATTGTGTCATACGTATCACTATAGCAAAGAAGAAGGGGAGATATCGCAAGTCCGCGCAGGTTTTGCTGCGCAAAACGCGGGAGTTCGAATCGCACAGTCGCCAAATAAAATAACGACCAACAGGCCGTTACTTTATTTGGCGGAGGAGGGGAGATTCGAACTCCCGCTCCAGGTCTCCCCAGACTAATGATTTAGCAAACCATCCCCTTAAGCCACTTGGGTACCCCTCCGTATGGGCTAGCGTCACGTCATCCACGCAGTCTGTTTGTTGAAGCAAACCTCGGGGATGGTTCCATCCATTGATTTGCGTTCCACGCAGGACGCCACTTGGTAGCCTGCACGCCAATAGAGGATTGTGACTTCAATGATTGTACCATATGACCCCCGTTTAAGAACAGACGGTGCGATGAGTTTTGTAAGGTATAATAAACCCTATGGCAAATATCCGAACAATTGTAAAAAAATTCATCCCAACCAGTTTATTCGGTGCGGTTGAACCGTTTGGCCATTTGCTTGAATCTGTTGCGATGAACGTCAAGTACGGTTTTCCGTCACGAGGTATGCATATTATTGG
>JAKQOF010000057.1 GCA_029565375.1 bacterium | reverse complement strand
CAATGTCGCCCCAACCTTTAACAATCGTTGAGCCTGGCTTCTTCAAATCTTTGTAGTGAGTAAAGTGGTGTTCAATTTGCTTCTTCAACTGATCGGTCAAATCATCAAGGCTGTTAATAGCATTACCAGTGCTACGATCGTCAGCAGGAACAACGACAACCTTGTCATCGACTTCACCGTCGTCCTCAAAGCGCATGACACCGATAACCTTTGCTTCTAAAAAGATGCCGGTTGAAAGTGGTTGATCTGTAATAATCAGTGCGTCAAGTTCGTCACCGTCTTCATCAAGCGTCTGTGGAATAAAGCCATAGTTTGTTGGTTTCGCGAAAATTGATGGTTCAACTCGGTCAAGCTGAAACGCCGCTAGCTCACGGTTCCACTCGATTTTATGAGTGCTGCCCGTTGGAATCTCGACGACAACATTGATAATGCCTCCATCGACGTCACCTGGTGTCAAAATTGTATTAAAGTCTGCCACGATTGTCTCCTTTGTTATTCATTCCTTCTATATTATCAGTTTTTAGGTCTGTCAGTATATAATCATAGTGATATGGCATCGTCACCAAAACTACTTCTTCCCGTCGCATACGTCAGCGACGCAGCCAAACACATCAGGAACGCACAATCGCGCGTTTCCTTTTTGTCGATGGTTGTGGCTGATGATTTAAAGACAGACAGCCTAATCGACGCATTGTCCGAGACAGCGCAGCGCGGAGTTACCGTAGAAGCTGCAGCTGATGTCTTTACCTATACAGAACTTGGTGGCTTCTTGTGGCCTACGCGCCATCGCAGTACACAGTTCAAATTGTTAAAACGCATGGGTAAGGAGTTTTCAAAAAGCGGCGTAAAGTTTACCTGGCTGGGACGTTCACACAGCTTTATCTATGGTGGGCGCACACACATCAAGTGGTGTGTCGTCGACGATACCGTCTATTCTTTTGGCGGCGTTAATTTGTATAAAGCAGGTATCGAAAACTACGACTATATGTTTAAAATTACCGACAAAGCTCTTGCCGACAAGCTTATCGATGAATACCACCGTCTCGCACGTGCCGATGCAGGTGGCTACGCCTACCGCAGTCACAGTTTTAAACATGGCGAAGACATTATTCTTATCGATGGTGGTCTGGTCGGCGACTCAATCATCTATCGTCGTGCTTGCAAACTCGCGAGTGAAGCGACAAACGTCGTTCTTGTGTCACAGTACTGCCCGACAGGCAAACTCAGCCGAATCCTAAAGCGCACAAAGACGCAGATGTACTTCAATCAGCCATCTAACGCAGCGTCACCTCACAATTTTGCCATTTGGTTTGGTATGGCAATTACCGGCAATAAGACACTCTATACAAAGTCACGTTATCTTCATGCAAAGTTTATGTTGTTCGATATGCCTGATGGTCGTCGCATCGCATTAACTGGTTCGCACAATCTTTCCAGCGCCGGTGTTATGCTTGGCACCCGAGAAATCGCCCTTCAAACAGAAGATCCAGCTGTGATCTCACAGCTGGAAGCATTTGTCGAAGACATTCAGCGCTAGGCGTGTTTGAGGTCGTCGAGATATTCACGAATAGACAGTGCAGCTGTTGCGCCCTCGCCAACGGCACTCGCAATTTGCATCGTTGCGCCGCTTCGCACATCGCCACTGGCAAAGATACCATGCACATTCGTTTCAAGTCTATTATCGGTCTTTACAAGACCCTGTTCGTCTAGCTCAACACCGCTTCCTGCTAGAAACTGCGTGTTCGGCTTTAACCCTACAAAAACAAAGACACCATCTGTATGAAATTCTGTCGGCTTACCATCTTTAGCCGCGGTAACAAGATTGACCTTGCCGTCCGTTGCCACGATCTCAGTCGGAACAGTTGCAAGGTGTACGGTTATCTTTCCGTTATCAATAAACTCCTGCAAATCATGTTGCAAAACTTCGCTCGCCTTTATCGTACTGCGCACAAGTAGGTCAATATGCGTTGTAAAGCGAGTCAAGAACATGGCCTCTTGAACTGCTGAGTTACCACCACCAATCACGACTAGCTTTTTATCGCGATAGAACGCACCATCACAGGTTGCACAGTAGTGAACGCCTCGACCGTAAAACTCGTCTTCACCAGGCACACCAATCTTGTTGTATCCGCTGCCAGTAGCAATAAGCACTGTTTTTGCCTGAACATCGACACCATCAACAGTGATAACTTTCACGCCTTTTTCGTCGCGGATAGCAGTAACGTCCCCAAACTCAATATGAGCACCAAAACGCTCGGCTTGCTTTTCAAGGTGTCCAGCTAAAGTAAGACCCTCGATACCATCAGCAAAGCCCGGATAATTATCAACCATATCAGTTGTTGCTGCCAAGCCACCAATGGCCGCTTTTTCATATAGTACAGTGTCGATGTCCTCACGCGTCGTATAGATAGCCGCAGCAAGCGCACTTGGACCTGCGCCAATCATAATTACGTCTCGTACTGTCTGCTCTGTCATAATGAATCCTTTACTATACTAAGTATAGCACTAAAAACTTCCGCGTTGATAATATTTCAATAATTCTGCTGGGACTTCTGGCTGTGGAATTGTCTCAGGCGTTGGGATGATCATCAATACAAACTTGAGGGGAGTATTCGGTGCGATCGTTGTTCCAGACCCGGCCTCGCCATATGCTTTATCGGACGGTATAGTCAGCTCACGGACGCCGCCGACTTTCATGCCAACAACACCTTCTGTCCACCCAGCAATTACGCTACCTGGCGTTACCAAAAACGATGCTTTGAGTGTTGACCCGTCAATCGAACCGTCAAAAATCTTACCACTTGGATCCCAACCCAAATAGTAGGCGCTAAATGTCGATTCTGCTGTAATGTCTGCTCCATCACCAATTTTCAAATCTTCGGTTTTAAGCTCTTTTACGTCGTCTTTATT
>JAKQOF010000049.1 GCA_029565375.1 bacterium | reverse complement strand
TCCTGACTCCTCAGATGATCCGCAAGCTCGGGATCGGAAACCTCTCGGTCGGGTAACCCTGCCCCGATTGATCGAGGTCCACACAGCCCAGGTGGGGCGTTCTCTGCAGTCGCAGGGAGCGCCTCACCAGGCTAAGACACTAGCCATTCATGGCTTTTTTTGTTACAATTCTCGGAGTTGAAAGACAATAATCGGTCTCTTTAACAACCGTGAACGTCTCCTATGGATTCTTCGAACCATATGAGACACAAATTGCTCGGAAAGGGCAAGTACTTTACAGCAAAAAGTCTCATATGGATGCTAAAGCATCATAGGAGACTTCAACGCTTCTCTCATCGTCTGGTCTCATCGTCTAACGGTTAGGACACCAGGTTTTCATCCTGGCAATCGGAGTTCGATTCTCCGTGAGATCACCAAAGAAAAACGCTCACCGGATGGTGAGCTTTTTTCTTAGTGAATTACCTACAAGGTGTCACCTTGTAGGTAATTTAGAACACAATTAACAGATAAGAATTCTCTAATTATAAAAACATACACAGTTCATTTTTCCTACAAGGTGACACCCTGTAGGGTTCTGTCGGCGTTTTGCAGGATACTTTTAATCGGCAAGAAGGTTTTTCAGTAACTTCATATCTTGGTGCATTGTCTCGTAGTCAGCAACAAACTCAAGATACTCAGTCTGGTCCTTACTCGATTCCACCAGTCGGTTGGCAGCTAGCCAGGAGGCGTGTGACGTACCTGCAAAATATCCGAGACTTGAGTACGGGTATGAGCGATAATCACGACCTAGATCCATCGGGTTAAGGTGAATATAGCGCGTCACGTGCCATAAGTAGGCGTCGTTGGTAATGCGTGATGCAAGGAATACCCCTTCATATAGTCCACCGGTTCGACCGTACTTTTTGTTGAAGTACATTGTATATGCAGTCATAACGCTTCGCATTAATGTGATAATGCCGTCGGGCTGTTTGAGATAGCACAACAGATGAAAATGATTGGGCATCAGGCAGAATGCTACCAAGTCGACCTCATCACGATAGCTGACTATCTTACGGCCAGCGCTATCGACTGCTTGCTCCGGTGAAAGATGTCGCTTAAAAAGGCTTAAAAAATAGTAATAATCGCTTGCTTCACGAAAGATATCTTGCTTTGCCACACCTCTGTTGTAGATGTGATAATACTGATCCGCACCATAGACTTTAATGCTATTACGCTTTGGCATAATTGTATTATAGTCACTTAACATTTTATCTACAAGGTGACACCCTGTAGATAAAATGCGTAGATATTCAAAGTGTTAAGACACATAAATTCATATTGAAAAATTTTGTAAATTGCTACAGGGTGTCACCTTGTAGGTCCTTTTTAGGTTATTTATGAATGATAAACGATTGCAATGGTGGTCGATCAATCGTGTTTGGGTCAGGCTTTAACGCGCTTGCGAAGGCTGATATAGTAGGCGGGATGAGTATTATATTTAAACGAACAAAAATTCTGGCTACTGTTGGGCCACCAACAAGCAACCCTGAAATGATAGAAAAACTAGCGCTAGCTGGTGTAAATGGCTTTCGACTTAACTTTAGCCACGGTGATTATGAAGAGCGCGATAATCAGATTGAGTGGATTCGTGCTGCCAGTAAAAAGATAGGCAAACCAGTCGCTATCCTACAAGATTTGCAGGGGCCAAAGATCCGTTTGGGCATGCTGAAAGAGAACACTGCAGTAAAAACTGGTGATGAGATTATTCTTGACTACGCAGCCGAACATGATGGCCTGACGTTTCCAATTCAGTACAACTTGGCCGAGAAAGTAAAGCCAGGAGAGCCGATTTATATCTTTGACGGTAAAGTACGAACGACTGTCGTTGAAGTGCTATCTGATACTGCGATCAAGCTGCATGTAGAGAATGACGGCGTTCTGATGAGCAAAAAGGGCATTAACTTGCCTGATACTGACTTTGGTGGCGACATTTTGACGCCGAAAGACCTCAAGGACATTGAATACGGCCTGACGAAAGATATCGACTATGTTGCGATTAGCTTTATCCAGAGCGCAGAGGATATCAACAACCTGCGCCAAATCTTAGTAGCAGGCGGCTCGACCGCGCAGATTATTAGCAAAATCGAGACAAAAGCTGCGATTAAAGAAGATGCATTGGAAGATATCGTGAAGGCCAGTGATGGGGTCATGGTTGCCAGAGGTGATTTGGCAGTTGAGGCCGGCGCTGAGGTTGTGCCGATTGTGCAACGTCGTATTATTGCGCTATGTCGTAAGCACGGCAAGCTGAGCATTGTTGCAACACAGATGATGGCAAGCATGGTGGAGAATCCAGAGCCAACACGTGCCGAGGTGAGCGACGTTGCAAATGCGGTCATTCAAGGGTCTGATGCAGTCATGTTGAGTGACGAGACGGCCAATGGCAAGTATCCGCTCGAGACAGTGGCGGCAATGAAGAAAGTAATTCTTTACACTCAGGATAATGCACCAGTTGCGCCTATTTTCGACAAGATAGTGAGTCTTAAGAAGCAACGTGATGCGATTAGTACCGCTGCGGTGTCACTTGCCGAGCAATTGGGTGTGTCGGCGATTATTGCCGAGACAAAGTCGGGTGCGACAGCTGCAAACATTGCTGCTCATCGTCCAAACTTGCCAATTATTAGTGTGACCAGTGAGTGGCGTGCGGCACAACAACTGGCACTCAGCTATGCGACCAGGAGTTATGTTCGACCAGATAGCCCAGAGGCAGGTTATGATTTGGCAAAAGAACTTGCGCGTCAACATCACTTTGGCGGTGAACCTGCAACAGTGATCATTGTCAGCGGCCAACAGCCGGGAATTATTGGGACGACCGATACAATCAAAGTTCGTGTGCTAGAGTAGATATAAAAGGGGTGGGCTCAAGGTGAAAACAAGCTTTTTCAAACTAACAATTCGTGATGTACCGCTGGATAACCAAACCGTTTTGGTGCGAGCAGATTATAATGTGCCAATGTCTGCTGATGGCAACGTTGACGACGACCTTCGTATACGCGCCAGTCTGCCGACGATTGAATACCTTCAAAAACGTGGTTGCAAGATTGTTATTATCAGTCATCTCGGTCGCCCAGAAGGTCGCGATGCCACGTTTACACTGGAACCAGTTGCACAACGCCTTGCGCATCTTTTAAAACAAGATGTGCGCTTTGTCGATGACTGTATCGGCGACAAAGTCTACCAAGCCGTCAAAAGAGCACCGAAGTCTTCGATTACCGTGCTAGAGAATTTGCGTTTCTATACAGAAGAAGAAGCTGATGATCACGAGTTTGCAAAAAAACTGATTCAAGCGACTGGTGCCAGGTACTTTATACAGGACGGATTTGGTGTCGTCCACCGTGCTCATGCCAGTACACATGCTATTACATTATGCGTGCCGAGCGTCGCTGGACTGCTGCTCGAAAAAGAGTATGTAACGATCACCGAGGCTATACACTCGCCTCAACGACCACTTGTTGCTGTGATGGGTGGCGCAAAGGTAAGTGACAAGATACCGCTTATTGAATGTTTTGTCGAAATGGCCGATACGATTATCGTGGGAGGTGCTTTGTCTAATACGTTTCTTGCTCACGCGGGTATCAACATGGGAACGAGTTTAGTCGAACCCGACCAATTTCAAGAAATTGATAGAATTTATCAAGTAGTCAAAGACAAAGGGGTAAAAGAACTCGATGACTTTATTGTTCTTCCTGTTGATGCAGCTATCGCACACTCAATCGAATCAGCGGATACACGACGAATCGTAGCACTGCAAGACATAGACGATAACGATATGCTCGATATTGGTGATGCGTCAATCAAAGAATTATTAGAGATTGTGAAAACAGCTGGGACGGTGATCTGGAACGGCACACTGGGGTATGCTGAAAAACCCGCCTTTGCCAAGGGCTCAGCAGCACTTGCCGACCTATTAGCATCGACCCCAAACATCACGTCGATTATTGGTGGCGGAGACACGGCTGACTTTGTGCTGAAGTGGGATAGCAAAGGCGGCAAAAGCTTTACGCACGTATCAACCGGTGGTGGTGCAAGTCTGGAATTAATGTCAGGCAACGTCATGCCAGGTATTGAGAGTTTGCTAGACGCACCGCGCAGAAAAGAGTACACTAACAGTAATAACCATAAGTAATATACGTCATGTCACGAGATAAAACACTCATCGTCGCCAACTGGAAAATGAACCTCAATGTAGGCGAGGCCAGCTTGTATTTGCATCAACTTGCAAAACTCGTCAAGTCTCACCGCGATGTAGAGGTGGTATTGGCGCCGACTGCACTCGCCTTGCAGTCACTGAGCTTGCAAGTGAATAGCCGCCAGTTTAAACTCGCCGCGCAAAACTTCTATTGGCGTGACCACGGTGCTTTTACAGGTGAAATATCTGCAACGCAACTGCGTGGTGTGGTGCAGTATGCATTAGTTGGGCATAGTGAACGACGACATATTTTTCACGATTCTGATAAGGACATTCGTGCAAAAGTGCAGGCAGCGGTACGCAATCATATTAAGCCAATTTTATGTATTGGAGAGACTGCCTTTGAGCGCAGCGAAGGCGAAACCTCAGATATTTTGCACGACCAGTTGGTTGGTGGATTGGCGAATGTCACGAGCGAAGAGCTTGAACATGTTGTTATTGCTTACGAACCTGTTTGGGCAATAGGAACAGGTAAGAACGCAACTCCAGCAGATGTTGTCATGGCAGCCCGCGCGATCAGACGACAAATCAAGCATTTGTATGGTGCTGGTGCGTCTGAAGCTATCGCTGTTTTATATGGAGGAAGTGTAACAGCAGACAGTGCAGCTGACTACTTGGCAATTACTGAAGTAGACGGTTTGCTAGTTGGTGGTGCGAGTTTGAACGCACACGACTTTAACGAGATTATTAAGAAAGCACATAAGGGCTCCGGCGTGGCCAAGGTATAATGGTGGGATATGAAAGATATTGATTTTGATGAGCTTGACCGTGCCGTACATTCAGCAACGAATGGTAGTAAGAACAC
>JAKQOF010000048.1 GCA_029565375.1 bacterium | reverse complement strand
TTGTTCTTCACCGTTGAATAATTAAGGAGCATGGCGTGGATGTCGTTCCGGTAGTAACAAATCATCAAAAAGCAGAAAAGTTGGTGGCGCTTCTGGGCGCTACTCTCGGGGGAAAGTCCGGACCAGTGGAGTGCACCAAGGCGTTCTACTTGTGGTACCAGACCAATGGTACCTGGGAATGCCTCGATGTGTTACACACAGCGGTGTCGCGGCTGAACCCGCCGCATCGCAAGTCTCCCATCGTCAGGTTCATTCTGATAGACGCAACTTCCCAGACCAACCTCGAGTTCACGCTCGACAAGGTCACCGGTAAGGTGATCAAGGTGGGGGTGCTCGTGTGTCGCCTTCCCAAGCGTAAGAGCGACAAGGAGCTAAGGCAACTCGCTGGCCACTGGGCCGGTATGGGGCTGAGCTCACCGACACCGTTCCGTCCTGTGCGCTGACCACTTTTCTGAATCCCGCCGAAGCCATCGGCGGGAATTCGCTTTCTAGATGTTTTTTATGGCGCGCTGCGCTTCACGTTCTTGGTCACGGCGCTTCAGCGTCTCGCGTTTGTCGTAATTCTTTTTACCTTTACCGAGGGCGATAACCACCTTTATGAAGCGACCGTGTGTGAGTAGTCGAATTGGTACGATACTCATACCCGATTGTTTGCGGGCTGCCAGGTCGTCGATTTGTTTGCGTTTGGCAAGAAGTTTGCGTGGCGACGTGTCAATGGTGCGCGCACCGGGTTTGTTGCGTTCGTTTAATCTGAGGCTAAAGCTAGCATTGTTCAGCCACAGCTCGTTGTCACGGATTGTCACAAATGAGCCTTTGAGTTGAATGTGGCCGTCACGTGCCGCTCGAGTCTCCGGTCCGGTCAGAGCCACGCCAACCACAAGGTCTTGGTCAAGGGCATAGTCAAAAGAAGCACGTTTGTTAACGATAGCTCCAGGTTTTTTAACTGGTTTCTTCTTTTGTGGCATTACCCGTCTATTGTAACAGAGATGTAACTGCTTTTATGAGGGTCGTCGCAGAGGTGTCCCAGCTGTATTGTTTGACGTGTTTTTTACCGGCAGCAGATAGTGTTTCGCGCAGTTCTTTGTCGTCGAGTTGTTTGACCTTTTGGGCGAAGTCAGCTGGGTCATGCGCATCAAAGAACAATGCGCCATCGTCCCCTGCTACTTCGTGAAAAACCGGCATGTCAGTCAGGACTGTTGGTACGCCAAGTGTGTGCGCTTCAACAACAGGCAAGCCAAAGCCTTCGTCCAGACTAGCGCTGGCAAGAATTGCGTTGTCGGCCAGAACATCGGCATATTGTTGATCAGTCACACCTTTGTGCCAGACCACCTTTGCACCCTCTGGAATAATCGACAAAAGCTCACGGTAGCGTGCTTCAGGTGGCAAATGACTGAGTAAGTGCAACGTATATTCAGGGAGGTATTTCATGCCTTTAATCAGTGTCTCGACGTTTTTGTAGCTGATAAACGCACCCATATAGACAATGTTTCGCGGTGCTTTTTTACCAACATCGGGAAGGTTTTCGAGCAACTTTTCCAGTGGTTTTGGCGCGTTTGGCGTAACGATAATCGGTCGTTTTGTGAGCTTTGTATCAACAAATTCTTGCTTTGCAGATTCACTAACGGTATTTACGATGTCGGCACTATTGAGTTTGATACTCATTGGGATGGTGGTCGTGTAATATGCTCGCCATCCGATGCGGAGTAGCTTGTTTTGGATATCGAGTGGTGGTTCAGGATGATGTACATAGATCATGTCGTGTGATGTCAGAATCAGTTTGAATTTGCGGCCAATCGTACCCATGCTAAAAAGCGGTGAAAAAACAACGTCGGGCTTGAACTTGTTTAAGACGATCGATGTAAACGGCTCAAGCGGTGAGATTGGCGGATGGATTTTGACGAAGTCGGCGTTCTCGGGCAAGAATGCCAACTGCTTTTCGTCACTGATAATAAATGTTACTTTTGTTTGTTTAGCGACTGCATTGGCGAGTTCTGTTGTGTAACGGCTGATGCCGTCGTGAAAATCGGGGCGGATGTATCTGGCGTCGTATAAAAATTTCATATTACATAATATTGTAGCATGAGTATTATGCTGTTTTTGTCATGATATAATCGAACAGTATGAAAATACTCATTGC
>JAKQOF010000120.1 GCA_029565375.1 bacterium | reverse complement strand
CGTGGATGCGCTGCGCCGGGTATCCCGCATCGGTGTGGGCGACCTCTCCCGAGAGTTGTCGTCCGTCGTGACCGCCGTCGGCACGGGACTTCCCTTCGGAGAGACACTTACCGCCAACTATGAAGATATTTAGGTTATTTTAACGTAATACAGTCTTGATTGTATTAATGTATTCGGTTTGTCCATCAACGCGTGTTGTAATGATGTTTGTTCCCTTGGCTCCGTCAGAGTCAACGATTCCTCTTTCTTCTAAGATAGCCTTGGACTGACTACTTTCATCAGTGTTCCAGTTGATTACGTTATCAATATCTATAGAACGTCCAGTTTCTGTTGTTGGGCCTGCCCTGAAAGCTTCAAAATCGTCGGTAGCGTTAAAAGGTACGGCATTCTCGTAGGTTGCAAGGTATACCTGGAGGTTGACATAGAGAATATCAGTCTGTGCATTAATATATGTCAGTGTAGACTGGTCTGTAATGTTTGATAACTCTGTTCCAAACAGGGCTTTTACACGAAGATTGGTTTGTTCTGTTGCGTAAGTCCTAATGAATTGGTTGATTGCTTCGTCACTTGCGTCGCCCGTTTCTACAACGTGTTTTTGGAGTGCGCTAGGTAGCTCTTTTGCACCGGCCATGTGCCAGTCAGACAAACGCTCTTGCACGGTTTGCGCGTACTCGGCGTCTGGAAGACCTGCTTCAATTTGGATAGCTGCAACCTCTGCATCTACGCCAGTTTCAGGTGTAGGCGCTTGTGTTTGTTCAGGAGTTGGACTTGGCGTGAAAGTTGAAGAGTTTGTTTGGTCAGGGAAGTCAGGAACAACGGGGGTTGATCCGTTATCGCCCTTTGGTAACATGAGTCCTACAGCCAATGCAGCTGCGCCTGTTGCCGCGCTACCAACACCCCACCTAATTCTTTTTGCGCGAGTATTAAACAGGTTCAAAAACATACCAGTTTTTCTATCGGCTGTTGGAGGTGTATCAACAGCAGGCTGTTCAGTCTCGCGAGGGCGAACGTAGTCAATAGGTGGCATCTGATCGATACGAACAGGTTGATCAAGCTGTGGTGCTCCAGAAATCCTCTCGGCTTCTGCAGGATTTGCTTGTGCCTGTGGTTCTTTTCGTACGTCGGTCATGTTGTTGCTTGCTCCTTGATTTGAGGTCCAAGTTAATGATATTAAATCTACACGATTATTTATACACTATTTTGTCGATAAAAGCAATAGCGGATTTGCATTTTACATCTAAATGCGCAATAATTTTGCTTAAGTTATGCAAAAAATAAAAATATACATTATAGCGTTCGCATTTATCAGCCTAAGTGTGCTTGGGGCTGTGCTGCCGATCGCTGCACACGCTGCTACATGTACTGATAGTGACGGTACGGTGGTAGTTGAGACGTCTGTTCTTGGTGTTGACTGTGCAAAGGCAGCTGAAGGACGCGAGCTAATCTGGGATATACTCGCGATTGCTGTGAACTTTTTGGCTGCAGGCGTTGGGCTGGCAGTTGTAGCCGGGATTGTCTTTGGTGCGGTGACCTATGCAACTGCAGCTGGCAGCGCTGACCAAGCGAAGAAGGGTATCGGTTACATAACCAATGCAGTGATTGCGCTACTCCTCTTTATATTTATGTATGCGATTATTAACTTCTTGGTACCGGGAGGGTTGTTCTAGTGCTGCGATCACTATTCGCACAGCTAAAAAAAGTCGGCATCGTTGCTTTAATGCTGGGAAGTCTCTTTGCGAACGTGGCGTTTTTGACACCGTCTCATGCCTCGGCTGGCGAATGTAAAGACTATTCTAATATACTCACCTTTCCAAACTGGTACAGAGGAGTCGGTCAAACACAAGGCGCAGGACCAACCGCAACCTGTACCATAGAGTTTAAAAAAGGGATTAACGACATATGGGTCGTTGTCAGTAACGTCATCGAAATATTGTTGCAACTTGTCGGCTATATCGCCGTTGGCTTTATTATCTTTGGTGGCTTTAAGTATTTGACCAGTCAGGGCGAGTCGGGCGCACTCGCCAGTGCCAAGAACACCATTACTCAGGCAATTGTCGGCTTGGTCATATCAATTGTGTCCGTGCTAATTCTTAACTTCGTTGTTGGTATATTTGGCTTACGGACACAAGGAGCAAACCTAGAAATTACGTATTCACCACAAGTACAGTTGTTAGTAGCAGAGAAGGAGCAACGTAATGTTTAGTCTATTTTCTGCGGCAATTAACGGCGTTACGGTCAACATACCGGAGGTAAAAGCCGACTCGACGACACTTGCAGGCGTGTTGGGCTGGGTATATATCGTAATCGGTATCTTGGCGGTGGTCTTTATTATCATTGGTGGTCTGCGCTACGTCTTGTCTAATGGCGA
>JAKQOF010000073.1 GCA_029565375.1 bacterium | reverse complement strand
GAGCGTGTGTGGGGTTGGGACGCTCATGGCCTGCCAGCAGAGCGCTATACAGAGAAAAAGCTTGGCATTAACTCTCGCCAAGAAGTGATTGAATACGGTATCGAGAAGTACATCACGGCAACACGCGCAAATATGCTCGAGACGAGCAGCGCATGGGAGGACACGATTGATCGCATCGGTCGCTGGGTCGACTTTAAGGGTGCGTACAAAACCATGGATAAAGACTATATGGAAAGTATTTGGTGGGCGTTCAAGACCTTGTATGAAAAAGGCAAAATCTATGAAGGCGAAAAAGTACTCATGTACTGTACACTCGACGCAACGCCGCTTTCAAAAGCTGAGGTGACGATGGACGCGGGTGCGTACCAGGATGTGACCGACCCAAGTGTATACACAAAGTTTAAACTTGTTGATCAAGACGCGTACATGCTTGCATGGACAACAACACCGTGGACACTGCCTGCCAATACAGCACTCGCAATTAACCCTGACATTCATTATGTCAAAGTGCTTCATGACGGTCAGAACTTCATCGTTGCAAAAGAACTTGTTGATAAGGTATTTACAGATGAAAAGCATCAACCACTTGATTACAGGATCGAAGAAAAAGTAAACGCGAAAGACCTGATTGGCCAATCATATGAACCTTTGTTTGGTGATCGTGGTGCCAACGCACACAAGATCTGGGCCGCAGACTATGTCACGACCGAGTCTGGTACGGGCGTTGTTCATATTGCACCGGCATACGGTGAAGAAGACTTTGCCCTTGCGAAAGAAAAAAATATTCCCGTTGTTCATGTACTGGATGAAAATGGTGAATACACTGAGACTGAGTGGAAAGGCGAGAACGTTTGGGAGATCAATAAAACAATTGCCAAGACATTGCATGAGCGTGGCGTCGTCTGGAAGATTGAATATATTCGTCACCCATACCCTCATTGTCACCGCTGTGGTACACGTTTGATGTACCGCGCTCACCCAAGTTGGTTTATGGACATCGACAGCCAGCGCACACAAATGTTGGAGCAAAACAGCGATATCAATTGGTTTCCTGATCACGTGAAGCACGGTCGCTTTGAAAAGACAGTTGAGACTGCACCAGATTGGAATATCTCGCGCGATCGATTTTGGGCAACGGCAATGCCTGTTTGGAAGACAGAGAGCGGCAAGGTAAAAGTTGTTGGCAGCTATGCAGAGCTAAAAGAGTTGAGCGGTGTCGAACTTGAAGATTATCATCGCCCATGGATTGACGACGTGACGTTTGTTATTGACGGTGAGCAATACACGCGTATCGACAAGGTCATGGATAGTTGGTTCGAGGCGGGCAGTATGCCATTTGCGCAGTTCCACTATCCGTTTGAGAACAAAGAGAAGTTTGAAGAGAACTTCCCGGGCGACTTCATTGTTGAATATATCGGACAAGTCCGCGCGTGGTTTTACTATATGCATGCGATGAGTGTTGCATTGTTTGGTGAAAACTCATTTAAAAACGTAATTGTTACTGGTAACGTGGCAGGCAATGATGGTCGCAAGATGAGCAAAAGCTACGGTAACTACACTGACCCGAATGAGTTGATGGACAAATTCTCAGCCGATAGCTTACGCTTCTTACTGCTGCAATCACCGTTACTGTCTGGTGAAGACTTCGCGCTTCAGGACAAAGAAGTAGGGGACGTCGCAAGAAAACTGAGCATGGTATGGAACATGTATGACTTCTTTACGATGTATGCAGAGGTTGATGGTTGGGAGTTTAACGGTGAGGTTGTTGATCCAAGTGAAAGGCTCACCAACCCACTTGATCAATGGGTCGTCAGTCGTATTCATCAGCTGACCGCAGAGGTTGAAAGGCATATGGACGCATACGACATTCCCAACGCAGTGAAGCCAATCTTGCCGTTCATCGAGGACGCCAGTAACTGGTATGTGCGTCGCAGCCGTCGTCGTTTTTGGAAGTCTGGTGATGACACGGACAAAGATAACGCGTATAAAACGCTTCATTACGTGTTAGTGCAGTTGTCTCAGGTCCTTGCACCGTTTACACCATTTTTAGCTGAAGAATTATACCAAAAGTTAACAGCTGGCGAGAGCGTGCATTTGCTTGATTGGCCAGTAAGCGGCCATGTTAATGAGTTAGTTGTGTCCGACATGGAGCTAGTACGCGAGTATGTAAATGCAGGTCTGAGTATTCGCGCAAAAGAACGTCAAAAAGTGCGTCAACCACTTGCAAGTGTGACCGTACCAAGCTTTGGAACGACGATAGACTTTAAAGATATCTTAAAAGATGAGCTGAACGTCAAAGATGTGTTTGATGGCGGAGAAGTATCGCTTGATTTGTTTGTAACGCCGGAGCTTCACCGCGAAGGCTTGATGCGTGAAGTAATTCGGTTTGTTCAAAACGCTCGTAAAGACGCAGGACTTAACGTTGATGACCGTATCAACTTAAGTCTACAAACCGACGACGCGGAGTTAAAAGAAGCGATTCACGAGCATATGAATACAATTGCTGACGAAACGTTGGCAACAAATATAGCAGAGGGCTCGTATGTATACGCAGTTGTCGTATCTGTCGAAGGTAGTGAGCTCACAATCGCACTGGAGAAAGCATAATGCAACCACGTGTCGGGATCGGTGTGTTTGTTATTCGCGACGGCAAGTTCCTTATGGGCAAGCGAAAAGGCTCGCATGGGTCGGGTACATGGTCGATTCCAGGTGGACATTTGGAGTACGGCGAATCATTTGAAGAGACGGCCATACGCGAAGTGCAAGAAGAAACGGGTTTGGTGATTGAGAACGTACGTTTTGGCGCTGTGACAAATGATGTTTTTGATAGCGACAACAAACACTATGTCTCTATATGGATGGTGAGTGACAGCAAAATAGGTGAGCCAACAATAACCGAGCCAGACAAATATATTGATCAAGAATGGATCGATATTGATCATTTGCCAGATCCTCTCTTTTTGTCGTGGAGACAATTGCTTGTCAGTGAGTTTTTCGAACCAATCAGACAGCAGATACTGAACTCCAAGGAGTAGGAGATCTGGAGCATATTGACATTTGTTAGTGTTTATGCTAATATTAAGTAAATAACACCTAACACAAACATATGCCATTACTTCAATACCTCCAATTACAGCCTCTTGAACCCGACGATGACGGGACATCTTCAAGTCCACTCGACGATTACCCGCAGGACGACACGATAGACCTGAGTCATGATGTTAACGAGCAAGAGCTTGAAGAGTCGTGGAACACTATCGTAAAAGATATTGAGCAAGATCCAGAATGGTTTCATTTCTCTGATGAAGACTAGTCTTGCTATACTTAGTATATGAATGTTACCGACGAAGAGTTTGATCAATTGATTACACGTGCCATGGACGAGCTGCCACAACACTATATTACTGGTCTTGATAACGTTGCGATTGTCTATGCGGACGAGCCCGACCAATATCAACGGGCAAAGTCACGTTTGCAACCAAATAGTTTGTTGTTTGGACTGTATGAGGGCATTCCGCTCACAAAGCGAGGTGCAGGATATACGTTCGTTTTACCAGACAAGATTACAATCTTTAAAAACGCTATTTTGATGGTTAGTCACACCCCCGAGCAGTTGTTTGAGCAGATTAAGCGAACATTGTGGCATGAAATTGCACATTATTATGGATTGAATCATGACGAGATTCATGAAAGAGAACGTCGCATAAAACCCGAAGAACCGCTACAATAGGCATATGATTACAAAAGCTATTATCCCCGTTGCCGGTTGGGGCACGCGTCGACTTCCTATTACCAAGGCGATTGAAAAGAGTATGTTACCTGTCGGTAACCGTCCCATTATTGATTATGTAGTTGAGGATTGTGTAAAGGCGGGGATAACCGATATTTACTTTGTGGTCAGTGGCCACGATACGCAACTTGAAAAATACTATTCAAAAAACGAAGAACTTGAAGCACATTTGATACGCAACAATCTTGAAGATAAACTGTCGCTGATACAGCCACCAGACATTACGTTTCATTATATCGTTCAAGACAGTGAGCATGATGCCTACGGAACAGCAACACCCGTATGGTTGTGCCGCGATGTCGTTGGGCCTGATGAACAAGTTCTTGTTATCATGGGGGATCAGTTCTTTTATCGCACCGATGGTGGTTCAAACGCTGCAGACTTGGTGAATCGTGTGACGACAGATGGACTGAGCGCTGCGCTGCTTGCCGTGGCTATTCCAGACGAAAAAGTATCTCAATATGGGATTATCAAGAAAGATGAAAACGATAACTATATCGAGATTGTTGACAAACCATCGTCAGAAAACGCGCCGAGTAACCTTAACAACGCGAGTTTTTATGTTTTTAACGCAGCATTGTTTGCTTACCTTGATCGTTATATGAACGTTAGTCACGACGGTGAGTATATGATTACCGATGTTATTAATGATTACGTAGCTGGCGGTAACGCAGTGAAAGTTCTTGAGGCAACGGGCGAGTATTTGGATGGTGGCACAGTACATGGCTGGGTACACGCCAACCGTGTCATTACAGGTGACCTTGCATAAGGCGCTCGTATCTGTTACAATGGGAAATTGATTAATTAAACGTTAAAGGAACAATATGACAAAAGC
>JAKQOF010000112.1 GCA_029565375.1 bacterium | reverse complement strand
GCATTTGTTGCACCACCGCCTGTATTAAAAACAGCGTTCTCAATATTAATCTTGGCACCCAATGGAAACGCCTCAACTAATGCACCCGATTCGTCTTTGGTACTAACAATCTCGTGCCCAGACAAAAAGACGTCTTGTGATGCCGCACCCAATGCACAAATTCTAACCATATGCACTATGATACAACTTTTGCTATACTAATGACAATGAATAACCTTGGAAAATTGCATACCGATTTCAATCAAAGCCCATGGCTTGATAACCTTAGTCGTGATTTATTACAAAGTGGACGATTGCAACAATACGTCACAGACGGCATTCGTGGACTGACATCAAACCCGACGATCCTTGAACATGCGATTACGACCAGCGATCTATACGACGATCAGATTAAGTCATTGGCACACGACGGACTCAGCACCGAAGAGATTTACTGGAAGATAGTCGAACAAGACATCAAATCAGCAACTGCACTGTTAAAACCACTGTACGACTCAAGTAACGGTGTTGACGGGTACGTATCACTCGAAGTATCACCTAATCTGGCTGACGAGACAGATGCAACCATTACACAGGCACGCAGGTTATGGGCCGAGGTAGACTCACCTAATCTGATGATCAAAGTTCCAGCGACCGAACACGGCGTTCCTGTCGTCCGCACACTGTTGTCTGATGGCATCAATGTCAACGTAACTCTTATTTTCAGCCTGGACCACTACCGCCAAGTCGCCGAAGCACATCTGGCGACGCATTCACTCGGCATGATCAACAATGCGCGTAGTGTTGCGTCATTCTTTATTAGCCGTGTCGATAGCGAAGTCGATGAACGTCTGACGACGATTGGCACACCCGAAGCTCTCGAACTGCGTGGCAAAGCAGCCGTTGCGCAGGCGCGTTTGGCATACGGCGTATTCCTGGATAACTTTGCCAAGACCGCAGTTGTTGATCCAAACAGCCCTGCGATCCAACGTTTGTTATGGGCATCAACATCAACCAAGAACCCTGAATATGACGATCTGCTGTATGTCAGCGATCTGCTCGCACCATACACCGTTAATACATTACCTGAAGACACAATTGCGAAGATTATTGACCACCTGCCTGACGACGCATCGTTAATTACACTCCCTCAAATTGCAGAGGCCAAACGAACACTCGACGCAATCGAGGCTATTGGAGTTGATCTGAAAGACGTATCACGCACCCTTGAAAGCCAAGGTGTGAAAAAGTTCCAGGATTCATTTGCGACACTTTTGTCTGCAATCGAAACGAAAGCAAAAGACTAACCCTTAGTAGGTGAGCTTAGAACTTTTATTGCCTCTTACCTTACTTAGAATGATAACTCCCAAGCTTTTGATAAAGCTTTAAAACATATTTCCATTTCGCTTTCAAACTGATCTTTAGTAATATTAGCTCCAACGTGTTTGGCAAGTTGTCTCTTTTGTTTGCCTGACATATTATCCACTTCAGTCTGAGTTTTTTTCCATTGCGTATATACTGGATCAGTCTGGCTAGGATAACACTGTTCAATATCTCGGCCGAGTAGTTCATAGATTTGTGAATTTGATTCAAGGTGTGAGTTTCGTGACTTAAATTGTTGAACACCAGTTACTCTTTCAAAACTTGGTTGATCAATCATTATTACCAGACGTTCCTTATATATACTTGCGTCAAGTGGCTTAAAAGCCTGCTCAATGGCGTTAATTGTACGTTCAGCCTGATCGGTATCGCCATTTGCCATGATAAGTTGAATGGTAGGCTTTGTGGGGTAATGTCGTGCAATCACACGTGTAAGCATATCTACCTCACTTTGACCCTCTACAATAAGGAAATTCTTCGGTAAGAGGAGGTCGGACGGGCTACCGCCTAACAGTTCATAAATAATGTACGGCTTTTGTTCTGCTGTTGTGTCTTCAATAGTCGTTTCGCCATTCATCTTCTCTGCTTTAAGTATTGCTTGGCTCGCAAGATCGTCTGCTACCAAAACAGATGAGTGCGTATTGATAAAAACCTGATCTTCACCTTGAGATAGTGTATGGAGCACTTCCTTTAACTTTCTTTGAGCAGTCGGGTGTAGGTGGAGTTCGGCTTCGTCGATAAAAAAGAGAAATGACTTTCCAATATCGCCATTTTCTCTTCTAAACTCCGCATATGCCTGAATGATTGCTAACATCAATGCTCGTTGCATTCCATCACCTTTTTCTTCAGCTAAGGTAGCGATCCCATCGTCAATTGTTGTATCAAAGTTTTTTAG
>JAKQOF010000098.1 GCA_029565375.1 bacterium | reverse complement strand
CCTTGATGGTACTGGTAGTTGCTGACTTTTTGGTGAGTGACAGTGTGAGCCCTGCGTACTGTTATGAGACACGTCCGTCGATACAGTCGGACAGCGGTACAGCGTATGTGTGTGATATTCGAACGATTAATCTGGATATGTTGAATAACCCAGACGTGCCTTTTATAAAAGACTTCACGCAAGGGCGTTCATCAACGATCTTTCTTGCCAGTACGTTGTCGTTTGTCGTAGCTGCCACTATTGGCACGATGGTGACAGTACGTACAATACGGGCGGCAAGAGTAGCGCAAAAATAGTCTCGAAAACGCTCGACATTCCCGTCGTTTATTATTACTAAATACCTCTTTACTAACGCTTTAAAAGCATGTATAATTGAGCTCATACGTCGTGAGGTGGTATTGCCCTCATGCGAAAATAATTTAAGGAGAAATAATCAAAATGGCAGATTTCGATCGCACCAAGCCTCACGTTAACGTTGGTACTATGGGTCACGTTGACCACGGTAAAACAACTCTTACAGCAGCTATTACAGCTACTCTTGCAAAGCGCCTTCCAAGCGCAGTCAACAAGGCTGTTGCATACGACCAAATCGACAACGCACCTGAAGAGCGCGCACGTGGTATTACCATTGCGTCATCTCACCAGGAATACGAGTCAGAAGCTCGTCACTACGCTCACGTTGACATGCCAGGTCACGCCGACTACGTTAAAAACATGATCACTGGTGCTGCACAGATCGACGGCGCAATCCTTGTGGTTGCTGCAAACGATGGTCCATTGCCACAAACTCGTGAGCACGTTCTTCTTGCAAAGCAAGTTGGTGTGCCAAAGATTCTTGTTTTCCTTAACAAGATGGACCTTGCTGACCCAGAACTCGTTGAGTTGGTTGAGATGGACATCCGCGAACTTCTTGCAAAGAACGGCTTCGACGAAGACGCTCCTATCATCAAGGGTTCTGCTACTAAAGCACTTGAAGGCGACACTGCATCAGAAGACGCTATTATGGAATTGGTTGCTGCACTTGACAGCTACGTTCCAGAACCAGTTCGTGACCTAGACAAGCCTTTCCTTATGCCAATTGAGGACGTGTTCTCAATCAAGGGTCGTGGAACAGTTGCTACTGGTCGTATCGAACAAGGTATTGTTAAGATTAACGACCCAGTTGAAATCGTTGGTATTCACCCAGTACAAAACACTGTCGTTACCGGTATCGAAGCCTTCAAAAAGAACCTTAACCAAGGCCAAGCAGGCGACAACGCTGGACTACTTCTTCGTGGTATCGAGCGTGAGCAAGTTGAGCGCGGTCAAGTATTGGCTAAGCCAGGTTCAATCACTCCACACACTGAGTTTGAAGCAGAAGTATACATCTTGAAAAAAGAAGAAGGTGGTCGTCACACACCATTTAGCAAGGGTTACAAACCACAGTTCTACTTCCGGACAACTGACGTTACTGGTGAAGTTGAACTTCCAGCTGACAAAGAGTTGGTTATTCCTGGCGACACACTAACATTTAGCGTCAAGCTACTTGCACCTATTGCAATGGAGCAAGGTCTTAACTTCGCAATCCGCGAAGGTGGTAAGACTGTTGGTGCTGGTGTTGTTACCAAGATCGTGAAATAGTTAGTTAATCTGTAACTATCAAATACCCCCGAGCAATCGGGGGTATTTTTGTTAGTATTCAGGTTGCTCCGCCCCGCCCAGAGGCGGCGACGAAGCGAAGCAACCATCATGGTACGGGGACGGGACGTCTACGTCGTTATCTTGAACGCGTAGCCGATGGCCTCGCTCCCTCCGATCATCGTCAGGCCGAACTCGGGTGCGAGCTGGCAGACGTTGTTGACGAACTGAGCTTCAGCGTCGGGAGCGGGGTATCCAGGGTAGGTGATGACGATCTTGCCGAAGTGCACTCGGAAGTGGCCGTGTGCATCAGCGAACCCGCTGAGCCTCTTGGCTGCATGCAGCGCCTCGTGAACGGCAGTTGTTGCTTGATCGCGCGTGTCTTCACTGAAGACCTGTGCGATCGGCGGCAAAGCGGTGCTAGTTGGCATTGCGTGC
>JAKQOF010000084.1 GCA_029565375.1 bacterium | reverse complement strand
CCGCCGTGTTCAGGAAGTCCATACTGGAACGCTTGCAAATAATACTTAAAGCCATCAGCTTCTGGGTCACCACCGGCAATTGACTTGAGTTGTTCAACTAGTATGTTGTAGCGATTCTCTCGCATACTAATCGTTGCAATCTCTACTCCGCGGAAGATAAGGTCAGCACGTTCGGCGATTTCAGGGTTGTCAGCTGACTTTCTGTGGTAAAATTTCATCTCGCTGGCAGGCCACTTAGTAACAAACACAGCTTCTGAACCAAGGTTTTTCTTTGCATATTCAGTAATCCATCGTTCTTCGTCTGGTCGCATGTCTTTTTCGCCGATAGTACTCTCCCCGGTTGCCTTGGTATACAGTTCATGAATATCTTCTAGCGCAAGTTGAGGGATAGCTTCTGGCAATTTTACCGGAGTAGCATTTAATTTCTTTAACATGTCACCGTGAGTTTCCCAGATACTCGTCGTAACAGTTTGAAGCAGGCCTCCGACGATAGATAATAGTTCTTCGAAATTTACAAAACCGATCTCGGCGTCGATATGTATAAACTCGGTCATGTGACGCGTCGTTGCCGACTGTTCTGCACGATATGTCGGATTGATTTCGTAAGCACGCTCAAACACACCAACCATTATTTGTTTATAAAATTGTGCACTCTGCGCTAATGTTGCCTCTTTACCAAAATAATCCAGCTTAAATACTTCTGCGCCGCCTTCGGTTGCTTCTGGAAGTAATTTAGGTGAGTTAAACTCCGTAAAATCGAGACCGTGAAGATACTGACGAACAGCTTCTTTAATACCAGCTTGAACTTTAAAAATACTGGTCTCTTGTATATTACGTAGACCAACCACACGCGTGTTAAATAAGGTGTCGAGGTTTTCGGATTGATGGTTCAGCGGCTTGTCGATCTCGATAGGCGATTCGTCCGTGACAGGCACTTCAACAGTAACGGTTACGTCGTGTAACTCTGCACCACCTGGAGCTCGCTCGTCTGCAACGACCGTTCCAGTGAGGGCAAGGACTGTGCCGATTTGTAGGCCACGAAGTTTTTCCAGCTCATCACCGATGATGAGTGTTTGCGCGAGTCCACTACGATCACGAAGCGTAATGAAGTTTAGGCCACCTAAGAGGCGTTTTTTATGTAGCCAGCCGTTGATGGTCACGGTCTGACCAATGTGTTGAGCAATTTCAGATGTCAGTGTGCGTGTCATGATAGATATTCCTTATAAGTGATAGTTGTTGTGTGGCTGTAATGGGGTCGATTGCACAATAAGCACGCCTCGGCTATTGGCCGACCCGCGCATCATTATCGTTGTTAAGCCACAAGATCATCTTATGATTATTTTACCACCCCTGAGCATATCCTTCAATCTATTACAAAATCTGCCTGGCCGGGCAAAATATGTAATATATCATACTTTATGAACACGGATAGGGATACCAGTATAAGATTCTATGTACTTTCTACTAGTCGATACGTGTTGCTTCATACAGCTGCACAAAGTCGGCTAGGTCGAGATCAAGAATTGTATCGAACAACACTCCCTTATGGTCAAGATCAGATGACCATACACTCTGTTGTACCTGCTTGAAACCAAAACTACGCAGAATGTTACGTAACTTTCGGCGACGATCGGCATACTGCTCGGGGATATCAAAGATAACCATCAGTTCTCCGCCGCTGGCAAGCTTTTTGGCGGTATAGGGCTGAACAATCTGACGCGCACGTATAGATAATGTCACACGACCTTTTTCGATTGCAATCGTGTTGTCTTGCTTGGCTCGGCTGTAGGCTGTGCGCAGTGAGCTCATTGAGTGATGGGAAGTTTTTTCGAGCTCATTAAAAAAGCGATTTGGGCTGAAGACAAGTAGCAAATTGTCACGCGTATAGGGAACAAGTGCGAGAAGTACGTGGGTTAATGCTGATTTTTCTTTAGTACGTATCATGCACTCTTAGTATATTACAAAAATGGTCTGGCCGGGCAAAAAACGTAATAGATATGTGTTATTAGACGTCGACGTGGTGTGCGGGATCGTTATTGTCATGCGGGTTACGTAGGGCTACTGTTCGCAGGTCTTCATGTGCGTCGTATTCATCAATAATTTTGCGGCCAATCAGTGCCTCAATAACATCCTCAAGTGTCAGCAGCCCTACTGTCTCGCGAAACTCGTTGACCACAATAAACAAATGGTGGTGTGTGCGTAGGAACGCAGCGAGTGCATGATGGAGGGTTTGATCCTGTCGAATGTAGTAGACGTGTGGCTCCATCGCTTTCTCTGCCGTGACCGACCGCTTGATATCAAGCGCCAACAAACCCTGAAGATGCAGGATGCCAATCACGTGATCAATATCACCATGGATTACCGGCAAGCGGCTGTGACCTGCTTTGTGTAGCTCATCCAGAATCAATGGCCCAAGAAACTCACTGTGATTAATCGATGCGATCATACTTCGAGGTGTCATCACCTCTTCAACTCGCTTGTCGCCAAATGACAGACTATGTACGATTAACCGTCGTTCGTCAGCGCTTAATACTCCCTCTGAGGTTGATACAAGATGTTGCAATTCTTGGCGTGAGCCAAGTGGCTTGTCGTCACTAACTGTGTGTGTGACGGATCGAAGAAACCGAAAAAAGTTTGGGTGTTTTTCAGCACCTGACAGCCAAGCAGGCTCAAACCGTCGATATATCTTGTCCGCAACGGATTGCACAAATGGTAGTCGCGCTACGACTGCATACTCCAGTGCAACCACCACGGCAATAATCGTACCGAGTACCCATCCAAACGTCATAATCAGTAAGACAACCGTCAGTACCAACAAAAGGGCGACCTTTGCTCGAATTGCAGACACAACATCGTCCAGCAAGTTAGCGCGTCGCTCGGCCTCAGTGGCTTCTTTGTCACCCTTCTGGGCACGGCGATGTGTCTCGAACACACTGAGTGGTGATACGGACGGCTGAATAGCAGCAACAAGTACCAGACAGATAAAGACGATAACCGTCAGAGTGATGAGTAGCATTAACATTATACTGTCTATTGTACAACAGAGTAGGCTGAGGATTTGCTATAATAGAGATAGTAATAGTAAAGGAGTTTTTGTGGGTAAAAAAGGTTGGATAATTTTTGCGGCTATTGTTATAGCACTGCTTGGTGCACTGGTATTCGCATCACGAAGCAGCACGCCACAAGTTGATGTCAGTACAATTAACGGCAATGGTGTTCTTGCAGCGAGTACAGAGAGCGGTAATATCGCAGATCACGTGTTTGGCAAGGCAGACAGTAAAGTTGTCCTTATCGAGTATGGTGATTACCAATGTCCAGGATGTAAAAGTGCGTTTCCTCGTATAAAGGAAATTACCGAGGCGTATCAGAACGAACTTGCGTTCGTGTTCCGCAACTTCCCTCTTAGTACCAAGCATGCCAACGCTCGTGCTGCTGCTGGCGCTGCAGAAGCTGCTGGTATGCAAGGTAAATACTGGGAGATGCACGACACACTGTATACCAACCAAACTGCATGGCAAGA
>JAKQOF010000080.1 GCA_029565375.1 bacterium | reverse complement strand
CTTGAGCAAGCAAAGAAGATCCAAGTACTTTAGTACACCTGATCACCCAAATAAGACCTCGCACACCACGAGGTCTTATTTATTTACAAATCACCATTTTATGCTCTGCAGAGGTCCGTCCCTTGCTCAGTAAAAACTCAGTTTCAATATACCCTTTACTCAAATAGAACGTTTGCTATAGTAAAAACATGCCGGGTAGGAACATTCGCAAAGTCGATGTGGCAGATAGTTATTATCATGTCTATGCTCGTGGTGTTAACAAACAAAAGATTTTCCTCGACACAGACGACTACAAATTTTTTCTATCACTTCTCAAAAGATATCTTTCACGGTCTGAGGCTACCACACGACGTGGGGCACAATATCCAAAGCTTTATGAGGATATTGAACTGTTGGCATACTGCTTAATGACCAATCATTTCCATTTGCTAGTGTACCAAATTAGTGAGCAGGGGATGATGCAACTAATGCGTCGAGTAATGACTTCTTATAGCGGCTATTTCAATAGAAAATACAGCCGCAGAGGCCCATTATTCGAAAGTCGATACCGCGCGTCACGCATTAATAATGAGACCTATCTTTTGCACATAAGCAGATATATTCATCTAAACCCTACAGATTGGCGAGGATACAACTACTCATCACTACGATCATATCTTGATACCGCACCGCCTGATTGGCTAACAACAATACGCGTGACTGGTCTCTTTAGTTCTCGTAACGAGTATTTACAATTCCTAGAGAGTTACGAGCAGAACAAGACAGAACTTGATATCATCAAGCATGTTTTGGCAAATGATGATTAGTTAAGACAGATGCATTATATCTGACATTATCTGCGCGCCAGTAAGCTGAGAGTTCCCTGAGCAAGGGACGGACCTTTGCAGAACATATTTAGTGTATTTGTAAAGCATATATAATAAAATTACCCGGGCTGGCCGGGTAATTTTGAAAGAGTTTTTCTATTATGAAAGGCTGGTAAGAATCCAGTTGACGATTGCGAACGCAAGGAAGGCGATAACCAATCCGATAAGTGCGTACATAATCGTGTTTTTTGCGGTTTCGACTTGCTTGCTGTCACCGTTAGAGACAGTGTAGCGGATACCACCGATGATGAGCATAATAACGCTCACTGCACCGATCACAAACAACAGGACGTTGACGATGGTCGTAAAGATACCGTCTGTACAGGTTGAGTTGGTGAACAAACAGGTTGCACCACTGTCACCCTTGGCAGCGTTCACGCCGTCTTGGATTGAACCTTGTGCAGATACAGGTGATGCAACAGGGGCAACAACTGCAACGCTGAGGGCTAATGCAGGGACAATCAGCAGTCCAGCAAGCACTTTTTTAATCGTTTTTATCATTATTTTTTCCTTTCTTAGAAACTTCTACCATAAGTTATATCAGACTCATGTATATTTGTTAAGCTTTTATGGGGTTAGGGGGGTTATGGCTCGAATGCCTTGACCACCCAGTTGATAATCGCATAGGCCAAAAAGGCGATAACCAGTCCGATAATGGCATATATCACCGTCTCGCGACCCTTTTTAGCTAGTGCTGGATCACCAGCAGAGGTGGTGTATTGAATACCACCGATAATCACCATCAATACAGCAACCGCACCCAGGATAAACAAGATGGTGTTAATAATCGTACCAATTACTGTCTTAAGGTCGTCCGTTTTTGCATTAGCGTTACATACACCAGACTCGTCTGGTTTGGCAGGAGGTGTCCATGTGCCACCAGTCCCAATACACGCCGACTCTTTTGGATCAACTAATGCAGATGCAGATTGTGCCAGTAGTGGCGTTGACGCAACAGCCAATCCGATAACCATCAGGCTGATAGTGACGATACGTTTTATGTTGATCATATTTATTTCCTTTATATGCTTGCTAAGACGAAGTTTACTATGGAGAAGGCGACAATAGCAATAACCACACCGATAACGGCATAGAGAATCCCTTCGCGCGCTGATTTGGCTTTTGATGGGTCGCCAGCCGACGTAGTGAAGCGAAAGCCGTTGACGATCACCATAATGACCGATATCACACCAACACCGTATATCAGCGTGTTAATCACAGAGTCGCGGAACTTTTGCCAACTGCTGCCGTCGACAATCTGCACGATAAACTGCGTAATAGCATATGCCAAGATAGCCAGCACCAAGCCCACAATCGCATAGGTAATGGTATTACGTGCTTGCTCGAGCTTTTTTGAGTCGCCGTTAGATAGGACATAGCGAAGACCACCAATGATAATAAAGAC
>JAKQOF010000053.1 GCA_029565375.1 bacterium | reverse complement strand
ATTCAGGCACTTGTAAATCCGACTAGTTTCGGATATCCTAAACGTACTGCCTCTGGGTTTGATCTTAATCGTCTTAATCTTTTAATCGCTGTGTTGGAACGACGCACAAAATTGAATTTATCGGACAAAGATATATACATCAACGTAGTAGGTGGATTGAAGCTGAACGACCAAGCAGCCGACCTTGCTGTCTGTATGGCAATCGCCAGTGCAGCTGCGGGACGACGAATCGATGACGGTGTCGTTGTGTTCGGAGAAGTGGGACTTGGTGGAGAAATCAGATCTGCCATTGGCGCAGACCGCCGCGTGCAAGAAGCAAAAAAGCTTGGCTTTACCACAGCCATTGCACCAAAAGCTATCGAAAAAGGTGGCAACAAAAACTCATTTATTAAAGGTGTTAGTGATCTTCGTTCTGCACTAATCGACTATCTACAAAAGTAAGGAAACCTATGGAAATTATTATTATCTCATTGCTGCTTGTTATCGCAGCAGAAGCAACCTATTTGGTTGCAGTAAACACAAAAAAATCTGTTGGTAAAAAGGCGGGCCGACCTATTTTTGTCGACACGTCAGTGCTCATCGACGGACGTATCATCGCCGTCGCAGAGTCCGGCTTTATTGGTAGCGATACGCTTTTTATCCCACGAAGTGTCATTGGTGAGTTGCAGTACCTTGCAGACAACGCAGATGCCGAGAAGCGCGCTCGTGCCCGTCACGGACTTGATATTGTGTCTGATCTCCAAAAAATGCCAACGGTAAAGGTTGAAATCTTTCAAGATGGAAGCAAGGCCGAAGAGGGTGTTGACGAACGCCTCTTAAAACTTGCGAAGCAATACAAGGGTGCTGTTTGTACTATCGATTACAACCTAAATAAAGTTGCGCAAGTTGAACATATTGAAGTATTGAATGTTAACGACCTTGCGATGAGTTTGCGCATGGCGTATCTTCCTGGTGAGAAAATCTTGCTTGAGCTGACGCAAAAAGGTCAGGACGGCCACCAGGCGGTGGGACACCTCACAGACGGAACGATGGTTGTCGTCGAGCGTGCACATGGCCTGATTGGTCAGACAGTCGAGATTGAATTTATTCGAAGCTTGCAGACCGCAGCAGGCAAAATGATGTTTGCTAAACTTGTCGACAAGAAGCAGACTGCCCCGCGGTCCTTTGCAAAGACGACACCAGCTGTCGTCGGCAAAAGTCCTTCTCAAAAGAAGCCGTTCAATAAGCCTGCTCAGCCAATCAAGCCTGTTGCTGCGCAGCCACTTGCACCTGTTGTCGTGACTGAACAACCACAAGCACCTGTGGCAACAACGTTCCATAGTGACCGCAACGACCAACGTCTTG
This sequence comes from bacterium, assembly GCA_029565375.1. Lineage (GTDB taxonomy): Bacteria > Patescibacteriota > Saccharimonadia > Saccharimonadales > Saccharimonadaceae > UBA1547. The sequence goes on along the minus strand of JAKQOF010000053.1, from coordinate 12,869 downwards.
CGACCAAGACCCAGCGTGTCTACAAGCAACCTCGACAGCAGCAACAAAACAACCAGCCAAAGCCTGTCCAGCAAAAGAAGCACAAGACATCTGCTCAGAGCGAAGCTGACTTGATTGCAATGTTAAATAATCAGTAGAGATTAATTATTGTATCTATGAGTGAGGAGGGACTGTTGGTCCCGTGCCTGACGTCGATGCATAATACCCAGTGTCGTTGACAGTTGCCACGACAGCCTGTGGCGTTGTCGCAGAAGCAGGAACTGTGTAGGTAAATGCATATGAGGCCGATGGGTATTCGATTGTACTAACAACTACTCCGCCAACACTAATGACTACGTTCGTTGGTGTAAACGTTCCTGCCGAGACGCCACTGACCGTAATGTTGTATACGTTTGGTGTTCCACTTGGTGTCACGCTGACAATAGGGTTCGCTGGTGCTACGTCACTACACGTGTGCTTATCGTCTTCCTTAGTGCTATCGTATCCGTCCGGTACTCCCGAGTACACATCTTTCTTTGTGACAGGGTCAACTGATTTAACGACATCAAGTTCGATCTTTGCGCTTGCAGGCGTACACTGAGTCGCCTTGTACTTGGTCAACTTATCGAATGTTAACTTAGCGTTTGATTGACCTTGGCTTTTGTTCCACCATGACGGATACAATTCTTTACCAACTTGTTGGATACCAGCAGGACGGGTAAACCAGTCACCAGTCTTCCATCGCCCGTCGCCAGCATAGACTGTCTTGTGAGCGTACTCCATAACTGCTTGGATAATTGGTCCAGGGAGCGTTGAGTTGGCATTACGAAGGATTGTCGTGTCAGAGTTACCAAACCATACGCCCATGGCAAGCACTGGGCTATAGCTCATCATCCAGATATCCTTTGCTTTACCGCCTTTGTCGGATGTACCTGTTTTGGTCGCTGTCTTGACGCCAGGAATGTTCATGGCAGTCGTGTTGGCAAATGATGCACGAGCATCGCGGTCTGTCAGGATGTCGCTCACAATGTAGGCAGCTTGCTGGTCAACAATTCGTTTGCCTTCGCTGTCTGTCCATCGCTTGAGAACGTCACCTGAACTGTTTTTGACTTCAAGAATTGAAGACTGGTCTTTGTACACACCACCGCGTGAGATTGATGAGTATGCGTTGACTAGGTCAACTTGCTTGATACCACATCCACCGATTGCTGCGGCAAGTGCAACTTGCGTCTCGTCACCTTGCGTACAATAACTGGCTGCACCCATCGCGTGAATTTCGTCGATTGTTGAGCCCTTTTTGGCTGCTTCGTTGATGGCCATAGCTTTTACGGCCGGGACGTTACGTGATGTGGCAAGGCTGACTCGAATAGGCAAGTCGCCCTTAAATGCTCCATCAGCGTTAACAAGCTTACCTCCATAGATCGCATCGATGTTTTCATCTTTGAGAATCGTTCCACTTCCGTAGTTTGCCTGACCGGCAGGCTTTTGCTGGAAGAGTTGAGTGTATACAAGAGGCTTGATAGTTGAACCTGGTTGGATGTACGCCGTTGCAGCGTTGTCTTGTCCGTAGCCTTCATAGGTAAAGTCACGACTACCAATCATGGCAACAATTTGACCTGTCTGGGTATCCTCTACAGTCGCGGCGCCATTAGTAAAGCCAGCGGAGGCGGGAGTAGAGGACTTAAACATTGCCGTCATCGCTTCTTCGAGTTTTTCCTGAATACGGTAGTCAAGTGACGTCTTGACCGTCAGGCCGCCCTTACCAACGGTTGCTTTCCCAAGTTCTGACTCAAGCTGACCACGCACCATCTGCACAAAGTGTGGGGCTTTGATACCGGCATATTGTGTTGACTCAGCCTTTAAGCTGTCGATGATAGGGAACTTCTTGGCATCATCTGCTTCAGCGCGAGTAATCATACCTTGGTCTGCCATGTTATCAAGGACTGTATGTTGGCGCGCAATCAGTGCCTCGTGGCCCTCAGTATTATATGGATCGTATGTCGATGGGTTTTGTGGGATGGCCGCCAGGAGTGCTGCTTCGGGCAGTGTGAGGTCTTTGGCGGTTTTGCCGAAGTAGGTTTGTGCACCCGACTCCGCACCGTTACGGCGTCCTCCATATGGTGATTCGTTGAGGTACAACGTCAAGATCTGATCTTTGTTGTACATGCGCTCAACTTCGATAGAAAGAATAAGTTCTTTAATCTTACGTGGAATACCACTAAGCCCTCGGTCGCTCGATTCATCCGCAAAGAATACCTGCTTGACCAGTTGTTGTGTCAGCGTTGAACCACCCTGAATGCTATCGCCACTCAGGTTATTAAAGAACGCACGCGTCAGGCCAGTCAGGCTGACACCGTTGTGTGAATAAAAGTCACGGTCTTCGATGGCAATCGTTGCCTTTTTCAGATAATCACTGAGCTCATTGCTTTCGACAACTAACTTGTAGTTACCATCGCCTTTATCTTCCCAGAGAAGCACGTCGTTGCGGTCGTAGTATTTCGTAACGGTTGTTTGTACGCGCTTGGCGAGTTCGTCAGGACGAATAGCATCAAGATCTTTACGAAAGTACGCAAAGAGGCCTCCGACAAGAAGTGCAAGAAGGAGGAGGCCAACACCAGCAACTTTGAGTGCCATAATCGCACCACGCTTACTAAACCAATATGCCCAAAAACGTTTTGGATGCAAACGGTAGGCAAGGCGCTTTAGGGGGTGTTTCGGGAGGGTTGCCAAGTACTGGGCGCGTTTGCGGGCCTCAGCATCCTTCTTGGTCTTGCGGGCATGCGAAAGATTTGAGTAGACGCTTAACTTGCGCGACGATGATGGTTTTTTGGCCACAATTATATATTTCCCATAAGCAGTATTAGTTCCTATTATATCATTGATTCGCATGCGTAAAGTCTTATTTTTTGCTATACTACACTTTGATAACACCTACAGGAGATAGAATGACATTATCTGAAGAACTGGCCTGGCGTGGCTTTACGAATCAAACGACATACAAAGATGTATCTGCGCTTGACGGTGACCAAATCTCGTTTTATTGGGGGGTAGACCCCAGTAGCGACAGTATGACAATCGGCAACCTGGCTGCGGCAATGATGGTGCGTCACTTTATCGACCATGGTCACAAGGCATTTCTATTAGTTGGTGGTGCGACCGGTATGATCGGCGACCCTGATGGTAAAAAGGATGAACGCAATCTTTTGACGTTAGACGACATTGCTCACAACAAACAGGCACTCGCCGAGCAATATAACGCAGTCTTTGCCGACAAAGACTTTACTGTCGTCGACAATTATGACTGGTTTAAAGATATGAACTATCTCGACTTTCTTCGTATGGTGGGTAAGAACGTACCACTCTCGCAAATGTTGGGTCGTGACTTTGTCCAAGCACGCCTTGGTGAGGATGGCAGCGGCATCAGCTACGCCGAGTTTAGTTATTCACTAATTCAAGGCTATGATTTTGTTCATCTGTCGCGTGAGTACGGTGTATCACTACAGCTGTGTGGTGCAGACCAATGGGGTAACTCGGTTGCTGGTGTCGATTTGATCCGTCGTTTGGACAGCAAGGAAGCACACGTTTATTCGACGCCACTTATTATTAACAAAGCAACTGGCGTTAAATTTGGTAAGTCTGAGGGTGGGGCAGTTTGGCTTGACCCGGCAAAAACTAGCGTCTATGCGTTCTATCAGTTCTGGTTGAACGTTGATGACGAAAGTGTCGGTGAACTCCTACGGGTCTATACACTACTTGATAAAGAGACGATTGAAGGCCTGGATGCAGAGGTGGCAAACAATCCTGGCGGACGTGCTGCACAGAAGGCACTTGCAGAAGCTGTGACGACAATTGTCCATGGCCATGAGCGTACAGAGAGCGTACAGCGTGTCACAGGAGTCTTGTTTGGCCAAACATCATTTGCCGAATTGCAATCGGAAGACATGGATGTACTAGCGCACGAAATACCTGTTGTAGGACTCGGCACATCAGTTATCGATGCTTTGACGGAAGCGTCTCTTGTTTCAAGCAACGGTGAGGCACGTCGGCTGATTGATAGTGGTGCAGTGTCAGTCAACGGTCAAAAGATAACAGAAGATCAACGCATCGAAGCAGTATCATTAATTAAAAAAGGCAAGAACAGCTTTGTTCTTGCTCGTTAAGTAAAGGATGTAATCATGCAACTTTCAACGGACAATCTATCTTCAAATGCGATCGAAAACATTACTAAATGGCTGAGTGAGCCAAAGTATGCTGAATATAAAGATGAACTCCAAGAGTTGATTGATGCCCAGGAGTGGCAAAAACTTGAAGATGCATTTTTTAAAGTTATCGAATTTGGCACGGGCGGACGACGTGGAACGACAGGAGTTGGGTCAAACCGTATCAACAAAGTAACTATGGGTGAATCAACACAGGCACTCTGTCAGTACGCATTGTCGTTCGACAAAGATGCAGCCCAAAAAGGAATCGCAATTGCCTGCGACACACGACTCAGCTCACCAGAACTCAGCCGGTATGTTGCCCAAGTTGCGGCTGCCAACGGCTTTAAAACGTATATATTTGATAGTTTTCGGGCCACGCCAGAACTGAGCTTTACTGTACGTGAACTCGGCTGCTCAGTAGGTGTTGTGGTAAGCGCGAGTCACAACCCCCCTGCGGATAACGGCTTTAAAGCATACTGGAGTGATGGCGGACAGTTAGTCGCTCCACACGATAAAGGGGTTTTGGACGTCGCTGCTGACATTACAGAGATAGCTTCGGTAGATTATGACGAGGCAGTCGCAGATGGTCGTATTGTTGTCATTGGTGCAGATATCGACACCGCGTATATCACAGCCGCCGCAGGAGAATCACTCGGCACATCACGCGACGTTGCCATTGTGTATTCGCCACTACACGGTGCAGGCCAGACGAATGTACTGCCAGTACTGAGGGCTGCAGGTTTCACTAACATTTCTCCCGTTGAAGAACAAATGGTTCCTGACGGTAACTTTCCAACGATCGAGAATGGTAAGCCAAATCCTGAAGAACGAGCTGCAAATGACCGAGCCGTCGCACAACTTATGGCAGAGTCAGCCGACATTGCTATTACCAATGACCCTGACGCTGACCGAATCGGTGTGATTGTTCGACACGAAGACGAGCCTGTGTATTTGAACGGCAATCAATCAGCTGTCCTTGCTGCTGACTATGCTTTGTCAAAATTGCAAGAAAAAGGCGAGCTTACTAGCAAGCATTATATCGCAAAGACGATTGTCACGACGGACATGTTGACGGCCTTGGCAAAACACTACGGTGTAACGTTGTATGGTGACATGCTCATCGGCTTTAAGTACATTGGTGAACTCATTCTCAAGAAAGAATCAACCGACGAGATATTTGTGATTGGTGGTGAAGAAAGTTATGGACTGCTGAAGGGTACATACGCGCGAGACAAAGACGGCGCAGCCGGTGCGTTACCACTTGCAGAGTATGCTGCCGAGTTGAAGCGTGACGGTAAAACGCTGTTTGATCGTCTGCTTGATTTATACACAGAGCACGGTTTGTATATCGAGCGCTTAGACACAATGGTGTGTCTTGGGGCAAGTGGGTTTGAACAAATGCAGCGCATTATGGCATCGCTGCGTGAATCAGTACCAGAGCAGGTTGGCGACCACCGTGTTACAGCCGTATTGGATTACAAGACGCTCAAGCGTCGTAACGTTGTAACAGGTGAACAGACGGACATTACGTGTAAAAGTGGGGATGTAATTGTGTTAGAGTTTGGTGACGTCAGAAAGCGCATTACCATTCGTCCAAGTGGCACAGAACCAAAGTTGAAGTTTTACGTTCAATGGTACAGTGACGCCCAGTCGCGCGACACAGTTGCCGATCAGTATCGTGATATCGAAGACCACCTCGAAGGCCTATCGAAAGAGCTCGAGGGCGTCCTGCTAGAACGCTAATACTCTGTTAGTATAGATATATGAATCTGTTATCTCCTTTGGAGAAAGTCAAAGGTGTGGGGATAAAAACTGGCGAGCAATTTGCCGCGGTTGGTATCAATACTGTGGGTGATCTCATTCGCTTTTTGCCACGCGTTCACGAAGACTTTTCGCATGTCACACGGATTGCGGACATCGCACCAGGTAAGGCAACCATCAAGGCACGTTGTGATGCAATCTTTACTCGTCCAGTACGTCGCGGTTTGCGGATCACCACTGCGACACTCGCTGACGAGAGCGGCAAGCTACAGGCCGTGTGGTTTAACCAGCCCTACCGCGAGACACAATTAAAATCTGGTGAGGAGTTTTTCTTTTCAGGCGAGTTTGAGTTTAATTACAATCGGTATCAACTGACAAATCCCAGTGCCGAGAAAGTCAGTGAGATGCCTGTCCAAACTGATCGCTTGTTGCCAGTCTATCGTGCGGTTAAAGGCCTGAAAACAACATTGGTTCGCAAGATCTTGAGTGAGCTAAAGCCGCTGATTACCATGCTGCCTGAGAGCTTGCCTGAATCAATTGTCAAAAACGAGAAGTTATTAAATCGGGCGCAGGCCTATGTGGCGATGCACTTTCCCAAAACTCCTGTAGACGTAGAAAAGGCACGTGAACGCTTGGCATTTGAAGAGTTGTTTGAATTGTTGCTGGCCAGTCAGCTGAACCGCCAAGAGAATGCCAAACTAGAAGGTTGGCATATTCCGTTTAACCAACAGGTCGTGAAAGACTTTGTCTCTCAGCTGCCATTTGCACTCACCGGTGCGCAGCGGGTTGCAGCCTGGGAGATATTACAGGACTTCGAAAAGGCGGTTCCGATGAACCGATTGCTTCAAGGTGATGTCGGGTCGGGTAAGACGGTCGTGGCAGGCTTGGCGGCGCGTCAGGCGGCTCACGAGGGCTTTCAGACGGCACTGATGGCACCGACAGAGATCTTGGCATCGCAACACGCCGAGACATTGCAAAAACTGCTGTCGCCGTTTGGCGTACAGGTTGGCTTATTAACCGGTAGTGTCAAAGGCACTGCTCGTAAAACGCTGTACGCAGCAATTAAAAACGGCGATGTGCAGGTAGTTGTGGGGACGCATGCGCTGATTCAAGAGACGGTCATTTTTCACAAATTGGGCTTTGTCGTCATTGACGAGCAACATCGCTTCGGGGTCAAGCAGAGGCAGGAGTTACTGAAAAAAGCCGTCCATATGCCACATCTCCTGGCCATGACAGCCACACCCATTCCGCGAAGCCTGGCACTGACGGTGTACGGCGAACTGGATATATCAATACTTAACGAACTACCAAAAGGACGCAAGCCAATCAAAACGAAGATTTGGTCGCCAAATAGCCGCGCACAGCTGTATGGCCTGGTTGAAGAAGAACTGATTGCGGGCCGACAAGCCTACGTCATTTGTAGCTTGATTGATAACAATCCCGACAACGAATTAAAGAGCGTCCAGGCAGAGTATAAAAAATTACAAAATTCTGTCTTTAAGCACCGTACGATTGGGCTACTGCACGGCAAACTAAAGTCAGATGAAAAAGAAGCAGTGATGGCGCGGTTTGCGGCGGGCGAGCTGGATATCTTGGTGTCGACAACGGTCGTTGAAGTAGGCGTTGACGTGCCAAATGCAACTGCCATGATTATTGAGGACGCCGATCGATTTGGGTTGAGTCAGCTACACCAACTAAGAGGCCGGGTAGGGCGTAGTAGTCACCAAAGCTACTGTTACCTCGTCACCAGCACGAGCGCCAAGCCATCCGAGCGCCTCCGTGAAGTCGAGAAAAGTAACGACGGCTTTTATCTGGCGGAGGTCGACTTGAAACTCCGTGGTCCTGGCGAGATCTATGGCCGTGCACAACACGGCGCACTGAACCTGCAAATCGCCACACTAGGTGATACAAAGCTCATTAAGCGTGCACAAGAGGCCGCTAAGGCATTTGTCGCATCGGGTGCTGAACTGTTACCATATAAAGAGTTGGAACAACAAGTCCGCTATTATCAGCGTCTTACAACATTAAACTAGGAATGAAGCGAAGAGCCCTATGTATGCAGGCACAACATTTCGTCGTGACTCAGGTCGCATAGTCGGAGTCCACCAAAAGATCGACCGCGTCGCGCGCAGGCACCTTAAAAAGGTGGTTCCTGAAGGCGTTATTTTTCCCACGATTCGTGAGATTCTTCACTTTGAGGGTATAAACGGTCCGGATGGCATAAAACGCAAAAGCCCATCCAAAGACGAGCCATGGCACTACATTGACCCCAGCAAGTCTGACGATCGCCAACTGATAACAATTATTAACGACCATATGGCAAACTTAACGGCTGCCCTCGGCTCACACAATCAAGAGCGTGCCTCGTTTGAGGCAGCGTGGCTGGCGCATGCTATTGTTGATGGCCTGACGCCAGCGCATCACTATCCATTGAACGATAAGATTGAAGAGTTATGGGGCAAACCGCATACTGAACGCTTGACTAAAAGAGATAAGACGATCATCAAGGGTATTAATCGCCGTGATACGCTGTCAAAAAATTGGCAGTACTGGGGCGTGGGAGGCGTGTTTTCGGCCCATTTGGCGTTTGAGCTGGGTATTGCCTCAACAATCGCGCCACTGCGCTTTAACGACGCGTATCCCAGCCGACTCGATATACGCCGTGTAGAGCAAGATGGTTTTGAAGCAATATTTCTCACAGCGATGCATAAAATATATGACTTACACTTGTTTGACGAGTTTGGCGAAAAAGGCTGGACGCGTCGACTCGCCAATCAATCCCGCAAGGTGTTGATACCTCAGATTATCAAAACAGTCTGTTTAGCCTGGTATAGCGCCGCAAACGAGGCTAAGATAGAGTAGTATGAATATTCGAGTCATTGCTGGACTATACGGCGGCCGCACTATCGCCGCGCCAAACGGTCACACGACACATCCTATGAGTGAGCGCATTCGCAACTCACTTTTTAATATTATTGGCGACGAAGTCAAAGACGCGGTAGTCCTGGATGCCTTTGCGGGTTCGGGGTCAGTCGGCATCGAGGCGATTAGTCGTGGTGCAGCATCGGCGACCTTTTTGGACAAAGATCCACTTGCTGGTCGCATTCTGGAAGAGAACATTAAAACATTACATATCGAAGAACAGGCGATCACGTTTCATGGTGGTGTCGGTGCCTGGACGACAAGAACGAACGTGCGATATGACATTATTATTGCTGATCCGCCGTACAATAATATGCAGTTATCCACAGTTGAAAAATTATTTAGACTATTGAAACCCAATGGGCTTATGGTATTATCATATCCAGGTAGAGGTGAGGCCCCGACCGGCACTAATGGAGTTGTTGTGGTGGACAATCGTAGTTATGGAACCGCGGCTCTCGCGTTTTACCGCAAGGAGGACGTTTAGGCGTCCTCTTTGTATGTAAACGTATTACCATTCTTGATCTATAATGAACGACATGACAATCACTATCCCAGACGAGTTCGTTTATAACAACACAGCGGCTCTTGAAGCAAAACTAGCTGGCTTTAAAAAGGCCGGTATTGATCAGTTGCAAGTAGTGCTCGACTTTGATCGGACATTAACCGTCGGCAAATCGAAAAATTATTACGACAGCACGTCATGGGGTATTTTGCGGAGTCATTTGCCTGCTGAGGATACGACTCGTGTTGACGAGATTAAGCGGAAGTATCGTGCACTCGAAGAAGCCGGCACTCTCACGGCTGAGGAAGCAGTCGAATGGTGGACATCATCACTCGACATTATGGTCGAGGGGCGCCTGGACATGACTGCGGTCGAGAATGACTTCATGTCCAAATCAACTATTCGCTCGGGTACGCGTGAGTTATTTGCTGTCTGCGAAAAATATAATGTCCCGACAATTATCATGTCAGCAGGTGTTCGAGAGGTAATTGAGATTTGGTGTAAGGCATATGACATTCATCCTACGATGATCCTTTCGACTGATTTACAGCTGGACGACGCACGACGCGTTATCGGTTGGGATCCGGCAACGCTTGTTCACACACTTAACAAGCAAGAGATTGGCCACCCAGAGCTGAGTCGTATTCGTCAGGAGCGGTCGCATACTATCCTTGTTGGCGACAGTATCCATGATTATACGATGGCAGCCGGCGATGACACCGTTCTTCGCGTTCGTATTGTTGATCCGCAACCCGACAATCCATCGTTTCAAGTAAACGAACGACCAAAGACGTTTGAGCTGTTTGATATAAGCATTGAACATGGCAGCCTTGCTGAACTCGCAGGTGTCATACAGACGATAGCAAGATAATATTTCATTTTTAGTACTTTTATGGTATAATAGTACTAATGGTTAAACGCACTACAGTCGAGAAGAGCCCCTACTCAGAGTCCCTCAGTGAGGCTGGATTTTACGTGTACAGGGGAGAGTTACCTGACGAACTGAGTGCACAACTTATCCTTCGGGGCCAAGAGGCAGCTAATCGCGCAAACCCACGTGATAACGCACGTTTTCGCGACTTTGAGACTGTTCGTGCAATGCTGGATGACAAGACGACATCTGTATATGCCTTGCAGCACAAGCACGCCCTTGCTGGTGTCGTCACTCTCACGCACAACCCTCTTCATAATCTTTGGAACAACAGTGACGTCGAATTTAGCATGAAGACTTTTGGTCAGTATGGCCAAGATAGCGCTATCGCTGTTAATTTTGCGCAAGCAAGTTTGTTTGATCAAGAAGACACGACCGGCGTATCTGTTGATATGTGGGCAGAGGTACCGACCGCTGACAGCGTTGCTATCAAGCGTCATCGCAAGGTTGGATTTAGTGTCTTGGGGAGTGATCAGATGGTCACGTTGGTGCGTCGCGGCGAGGAAAATCGACTGACTTCCTAGGCTCGTGGTACACTGTCATTTATGAATGCTTTAGAGCAGACTCGTTTAGAGAAAAACATCGTCAAGTATGCTTGGTATAAAATCTTTACCAAACGAGTATATCTGCCGCTCATTACGATTCAGCTCGTGACCGTTGGGCAGGTTACACTAGAACAGCTGGCTATTATTGTGGTTGTATCGGCGGTTGTGCAGGCGGTCCTGCAAATGCCAGCGGGGTATATTGCCGACAAAATAGGTAATCGCAAAGCAATTATTCTCGGTGCATCAATTTCTGTCACGTCACCGCTTCTCTATGCATTTGTGCCAAACTTTTGGGGTGGACTGATTGCGTCGGTGATGTTCTTTGGTGGTTATGCCTTTCAATCAGGTGCAATTGAGTCGTTTATTCACAATACGCTTATCGCCCTTAAGCGCGAAAAAGACTATGCTAAGGTGATGGGCCGCGCGCAAACGTACGGCTTGGTCGGCAACATTATTTTGATTGCGTTGATTCCTGCGACATATCCAATCAACCACGCATTGCCATTTATCCTCGGCTTTTTCTCACTTGTCGTCATGCTTTGGCTGACAATCAGTTTTGTTCATCCAAAAGAAGTTGCTTATGAAGGAGCACCGAAGAAGAATCCCGTCAGTGCAATTAAAAGCATTGTGAACGCGCAGAACATCATGTTGTTTATTTTCTCTGGTTTTCTGGCTGGTGTATCAAACCATGGGGGAGAGTTCCGCGAACTTTTGTTCCAACACGTCGGCATTGCCGTCGGACTGTTTGGAGTCATTCTTGCTATAGGCAGTTTGGTCGGGGCAGCTATGGGCTGGTTTGTCCACCTTTTGGACCATCTGAAACCGCTGACGTTTTACTTTTTTGACCTGACATTCCTTGCATTCTGCTTTGTACTGATGGGTATCACCGCAAATCCTATCGTGGCCGTGATAGCGTTTACGTTGTCGGCGGCCTACTCACGTGTTCGCATGATCATCTTCCAGGCCAAGATGCTACACGACATCCAGCACTCATACAAAGCAACGCTTATCTCTGCGCTTAACGTCTTTACATTGCTTGGTGATATTGCTGCCATCGCACTTATTACGCGCTTTGTGACTGACACCGGCTATCTCACAGGCTACGTCTTGTTTGGTGTTGCTGTCTTTGCAATTGGCCTCGTCTTGTGGCTGCTCATGTACATCGAAGCAAAAAATCGCAGGCGAAAACTAGTGTCATCATAATATGACTATCAGAAACGTCTATAAACTGAGAATCAGCTGAGCAAGGGACGGACCTTTGCAGGCCATAAAATAACAAATTTGCAAATAAAATAGCGACCAAAAGGTCGCAATTTTATTTGGTACGGATGAAAGGACTTGAACCTTCACGCCCGGAGGCACTAGCTCCTAAGGCTAGCGTGTCTACCAATTCCACCACATCCGCATACATTCTTGGTAACCGACGTATTATACCAAAGATGTCGTGACAGATAAAGGCTTGTGCTCATCAGTGGCACGCAGAATATGCTTGTGCTATCATACATACAGACAAAGACATATGGGGATAGGAATTGATGAGTAAAATTGCCGAGTACTTAAACGAACATATTTTAGGTGAGATCACGGGGTCTAAGGCCATACGTGCCCGCTATTCGCGCGACGGTAGTATCTTGTCGATTCAGCCCGAGCTTGTCATCTTTCCTCGGGTGACAAATGACATTCGCAAAGCCGCTCGCTTTTCATGGCAGTTGGCCGAGAAAGGTCACGTTCTTCCTCTAACTGTTCGAGGATCTGGGTCTGATACAACTGGCGGCGCAATCGGTAAAGGTCTTATTATCAATACGACCGCTCACCTCAACAACATTATTTACATCGCACTTAAAGACAAAGAGCACTTTGTTCATGCGCAGCCTGGCGTGACGTTTAAGGCACTCAACGACGCGTTGAACTGGCATGGACTCTCGGTGCCGACGCAGCCCGAAACCGGTGCATACAGCACGATTGGTGGTGCAGTTGCGAATAACATCGGTGGGCAATTATCTGGCAAGGTAGGCCTGACAGGC
>JAKQOF010000026.1 GCA_029565375.1 bacterium | reverse complement strand
AGAGAAGAAAATATTCATACGACCAGTATATCACTTGCGACTAACCCTTGGTCTGTGGTGTAATAGATAAAATTGGAAACATAAACACAATGATACAATCGTTCGTCACTCGCTTATTTGAATATCGTCACTTCTGGCGCTATGCGACGTTCGCTGAAATTGCTGAGTTATATGCATCCCGGACGCTTCGTATTGTTGGTATGAACATCGCTTCTGGTTTTGCGTCAGTCTATCTGTACCAATCAGGATATAGCCTGATATTTATCTTATCGTTTTGGCTAATATACTTTACGGCCAAGATTGGCCTGTCATTTATCGCCGGCAAGCTGACTGCATCGCAGGGCCCCAAACGTGGTGTATTCGTTAGCAACCTGCTCTATATACCCGCCATGACCATGCTTGGTTTTGTGCCCATCTTAGGTTTACCGGCGATTATCATCTGGGGTGCGCTGATGGCGCTGTCGGAGTGTTTATACCAAATATCCTACTATGTCGATTTTTCCAAGCTCCGTAACCCTGATCACAGCGGTAAAGAACTTGGCTTTATGAACGTGCTCGAAAAGGTAGCTATCGGTATGAGTCCTATCGTCGGTGGTATTATCGCATTATTATTTAGCGCTCAGGTTTTGATGTGGGTTGCTGCCGGTATTTTTCTTGTTGCGGCAATTCCACTGTTCTTATCATCAAAAACAGGTCGTGTTCATCAAAAGCTTGCGTTTCGCGGGTTTCCGTACCGCCTAGCTTTCCGAAGCTTTATTTCACAAATCGGTGTTGGATTCGACATTGTCACCACTGGACACGTATGGAATTTGTTTATCGCGATTGTTATTTTTTCAAATCTTACACACGAGCTGTATTTGACAATAGGTTCGCTGTCATCAGTAACAATTCTTGCTGCAATTGCGATTTCACACGCTTATGGCCGTCTTGTTGATCGCCGACGCGGCGGTGAACTGCTTCGCTTTAGTGCAGTTGCCAATGCGTTCGTGCACGCGTCGCGTCCATTTGCTTCGGGTGCAATGCCAATTGTCGTGACAAACGTTGCCAACGAAGTCGCTACAACGGGCATCACGATGTCGTACATGCGCGGCTTGTTTGATACTGCTGATCTGTCAGGCCACCGTGTGACATATTTGACGTTCATCGAGGCAATAGCGAATTTTGGGAGTGCGATTGCGTGTCTTGTCTGCCTGGTATGCGCGCTGATTCTTGGTGACAACGATGGCCTTCGAAGCTTCTTCTATGTTGCGGCAGGCTTTGTGCTGCTAGTGGGCACAGCTCACTTCCGCCTCTATCGCAAATAACCCTTATGGTATACTGGTCGTAAGATTGATGGTGGGAAAAGCAGTGGCTGATAAAAGGCGCGTACAACAAAGTATGAAACGATGGCAACGGATATACACGTGGCAGCTAGTCGTGTTGCTTATCTTGGCGGGCTTTGTCGCAGCAACGTTTCTTCGTCTAAATAATATTGGCATGATAGAGCGTCGTGACGCTGTGTTAAGCGCCGATGAGGCAGGTAACGATGAAACAACCACCACAAGATTGTACGATTTACAACGCTATGTATCGGCGCATATGAACACCGACCTAGGTAAGGGTATCTACCTAGAGTCAAGTTATAATCGTGATAAGCAAGCATTACTCGACAAAGCTTCCGCAGACAACAATCCTAACGGCAATATTTACAAAAAAGCTCAAGACGTCTGCGCCCCCCAGTTTAGTCGCTACTCGGCCGCATACGTGGCTTGTACCACTAGTGAATTAGCAAAATACCCTGCTGCAAATGACTTAAGCGAGGCAGTAAAATTGTCACCTGACTTATATCTTCATGTCTTCTCTTCGCCCCTTTGGTCACCTGACTTTGCAGGCTGGTCAGTACTCGTTTGCATCGTCCTTATGCTGATGATTTTGGTTCGCTTGATAAGCGTGATTGTGCTGCGAATTATTCTTCACCACCATTACAAGAACGCATAAATGTTGACAGCGACCTCACCAGGCTGTACTCTAACTCTCGTATAGCACTAACAGGAGGAGAATCTTACAATGGCTTACAGTCACACAAACTCAAAGGGAGTCACTTATTACTTGCACAGCACCGAAGTTACACTTCGTGGTGGCAAGCCACAAACAATCTACTTTTTCGCAAAGGTAGAGAAGAATGCAAAGGGCCAACCAGTTGACCTTCCTGCAGACCGCGAAGTTAAAGAAAACCCACGCAACGGTTTCTTGACTGTTTCTAAGAAAAAATAGTCTTTTTTATACAAGGCTTGCAGCACAAGCGTGTTTGGTAGTATAGTAATACTCAAACAAACAGGTGCTAGGAATTGCCCCCTCCCCAGGGGGCTTTTTCTTTTCTTGTGACAATATGTAGTAAAATAGAACTAATGACAAATATGATCGAAGTGCGCGGGTTGAAAAAGCGCTATGGTGATAAGCAAGC
>JAKQOF010000122.1 GCA_029565375.1 bacterium | reverse complement strand
GCCAACTGACTGTATCTGCGATTGCAGGTGTGGTTGCGGGTATAGCAGTATTTATACTCAGCCTTATATTCAACGTTCCTTCAAACCTTGCCATCCCAACAACGGCGATCGTGTTCCTATTGTCGCTGATTCCAATGTTTGGTGCCATGATTGGTGCAGTATTGGTTGGCCTCGTCTTGGCATTTAACGATTTGACTGCTGCAATTATCTTTGTCGCATTCTTTATTCTTTACCAACAACTTGAAGCAAATTATATCTCGCCAAAGATCCAATCGAAGCGTATTGATTTGTCTGCGCTCGCCATCTTGGTTGCAGTGACAGTCGGTATTTATATGTTCGGTATTGTCGGTGGTATTATCTCAATTCCAGTAGCCGGCAGCATCAAGATTCTTGTCGAGGAATACATTGCTCGACGCAAGCACGGCAGCAGCCGTAAGCCAGACTCCGACGCAGTACTGACAAAAAAAGTTTAACGTAGGTATTCCCAAATCGGTCCAGTAGCGGTATCGCGAATCGTGATACCGCTTTTTTCTATATCTTTTCGGATGTCATCAGACTTTTTCCAGTCTTGATTGGCACGTGCATGTTGACGTTCGATAATACGTCGCTTCGTCTCGTCGTCGATATCGGGTGTCGACTCGATTAGTCGCAAGCCAAGGACTTCATCGATAACGTCGAGTAATTGAGTAAGAGCATGCTGGTGAATATCTTGTAGGGGCGCTTTAGTCAGCCGTGTGAATGCATCGTCGATGATTGTCAGGCCCGCTGGCGTGTTGAGGTCATCTTCTAAAGCTTCTGTAAGAGCTTGTGCGGTTGCATAGAGTGATACTGATGCCTCGTCAGTGCTTTTTTCGTCGTCATCGCGGAGTGTATCATGTGTTTGATGACGGAGCGCGGCAATGTTGCGCCAGTTTGTTAGGCGATTGTTGGCAGCGTCAAGATTATCAAACGTAAAGTTAATTGGCGATCGGTAGTGCGACTGAAGCATAAACAATCGAATTGCAATGGGGTCATAGCCTTTTTCGATAACTTCTCGAATAGTGAAAAAGTTCCCTGCACTCTTTGCCATCTTCTCGTTGTCAATTGTTAAGAAGCCCGTGTGTACCCAATAGCGTACGAGTGGTACTTTTCCCGAGGCTGCTTCCATTTGGGTAATTTCGGCCTCATGATGTGGGAAGATAAGGTCAACTGCCCCACCATGTATGTCGTACTGTGGACCAAAGAAGTGCTCGGTAATCGCGGTATCTTCGATATGCCAACCTGGTCGACCTGCACCAAATGGCGCGTCCCACACTGGTTCACCTGGTTTTGAGAACTTCCATAAACAAAAGTCGTTCCAGCCGCGCTTGTCGTCGCTTTCGTCTATGCGCGTACGTGCATCGTCTTTCTTTACTTCGCTACGACCAGACAGCTTGCCGTACTCAGGAAACGTTGCGATTTCAAAGTAGATTCCGTCGTTTTCAATGGTGTAGGCATGTCCTTTGTCGATAAGCTTCTCAACTTGTGTAATAATATCGTCGATGTACTCTGTGGCACGTGCGTACTGTGTGACAGACGTATTATTGAGACTTGTCATGTCCGTCATGTATTCATCTTGGAATGTGCTGCGCAGCGCTTGCCAATCAATATTGCGTTCGTGAGCACGAGTAATAATCTTGTCATCAATGTCAGTGATGTTTTGCAGATAGAAAACGTCGTAGTTATGGTGTGTCAGGACGCGAGCGAGCGTATCTAGCTGTACGTAGGTCTTGGCATGGCCAAGGTGAGAAAAATCATATACTGTCGGACCACACACAAACAAATGAACCTTACCGTCTTCGCGTGGTGTAAAATCTTCGACGGTTTTTGTGAGTGTGTTATGTAGTCGGATTGCCATCGCTATGTCCTTTTATTGCTTTGTCGGTAGCGTCGATCAGTTCTGGAATGATTTTATCAATAGATTCATATACGCGAAAGCCTGCAGCGTATGGATGACCACCACCTCCAAAGAATCCAGCGATAGTCGTTGATATAGGCAGATTACTTCGCAATTTTCCTGTCAGTTTGCCGTCTGGGTAGGTCTTGATCGCTACACCGATCTCAACGCCTTCAACAAGGCGCATTTCGTCTAGCACCAAGACGCTTGGGTTGTATTGATCGCTGTATTGTTGGATCTCTTCCCACGGAATGCGTATGACTGCAAGCTTACCTTCCAAAAAGTATTCGATTCGCTCAATCAAGATACCTTTGTACTTCAAGATATCCGCAGATTTTTTCATAAATTCACGACGACGTTCTTCAATGGTTGCTGGTGACGCGCCAAGCGCAGCAAGTTTTGCTGCGACCACATACGTTGCTTCTCCGACGTTTTGTGTCGATAGGCCGAGCGTGTCCGACAAAAGCCCGGCCAGCAGGTCTTCCGCTGCTTGTGGGTTGATCGTCCAACCGCTTGCCTCTGCGAGGTCATGAATCACCTGTGTGCTTGCACCTGCTTCGATGATAAGTTGCGTGTGTTCAAAACTAAGGGTCGACTCTGTTTCGTGATGGTGATCGATCACGAGTACAGGATGTGTATCCAAAAAGTGTCGTGCGCCAGGAATCTGGAGTGCCTTACCAATCAACGTATCGCTACTGGTATCAACAATGATCGCCAAGTCCGCTGATGTGTCAAAATCTTGTGTGACTCTGTCCCAGCCGCTGATATAGCGAAGATATTTTGGCATTTCTACGTCACAGTACAAACTAACCTTTTTGCCAAGGTCACCTAGTATTTCTTCAAGCGCTAGTGCACTTCCCAATGAGTCTCCATCGGGATTCTCCGCTTGGATAATAAGAATAGCGTTGGCTGATTCAATAAGTTGTTTTGCAGTTTCAAACATTATATTTATTGTAACAGAGATAACCGTATTATGAACACAGGTGTATGGACTTTATCATTACTTTATGATATAATAGTATTATATAAGCAAAAGGAAACAAGAATGCCACTTTTGAGCGAATATGGATACCAGCCTGGCTTCAGCAATTTACGGACGATTCGTCCCTTGGTTCAAGAACCTTCAGAAGAGTGGATTCGTCATTTTGGTGATAATTTTGAAGATGAAGATCCTTTCAATCCAGATATTGGCAGGCGCTCAACGAACCAAGGTAAGTTTGTCGCAGTGCGTAATCTTCTTTTGCTAGCTCCCTTTCCTGTCGTTATTCTTCATCGACACATCATTGACTCTCGTAACGTCCCTGTTGATCTTGGACCACGTATTACCGAGGAAGTGCAACTAGCACGGCAAGAGAATATGCCATTGCTATTTGGACCAACGCCAGTGCCCCTCACGGACGCAGGCGGGTTTATTATTCACTCACGCCAAGGTGAAGTTCAGTCAGTGCTGTTGACCGGTGAAAGCCATGATTTTAAGCGTGGCGATGAGAACATGCGTGCCGCGACAGCAGGATTGTTACAGGCTGCGCTTGGTGACCGTATTGACGTTGAATTTTAAGTTACGATTTATTTTTAATAAAATCGAGCACAGTATGATAT
>JAKQOF010000109.1 GCA_029565375.1 bacterium | reverse complement strand
GACAATAACTTGAAGTCTCTGATCTGCTTTTTCTTTATCAGTTTGCATCGATATTACTTTCCTACTGCTGATCGCGCACGAAGTGCAATTGAGATTACGAGTGATCCGTGTAGAATCGTGTACAAGCCAACAATCCAAATGAACGCTAGTCCACTTGCAACCGGTTGTGACAAGACGATAATACCCGATACAACGCCGATGATACCAACGGCAACGAACAATGATCGAGCTTCTTTTACGTCCTGATCTTTACTAAAGAATGCTGTCAGCAAGTCGACAACACCACGAATAATGAACGTAAAGCCGACGAGTAGAATAAAGATTGCCAAGCTTAGTTCTGTGTTTCGTAGCAAGAACACACCGAGTCCAATAATAAGGACGCTGAAGATGAGCTCAAGCCACCACGTGCTGACCTTTCCAATACCAAGTAGGCTGCGAATCAGGTCAATCACACCCCATATGAGTACGAAAATCCCAAAGATTCCTACCAAGAGTACAGCGGTTACTCCCGGCCAAAATAACATTGCAATTCCCGCCAAGATTGCCAATACTCCTTGTGTAACGACAAGGCCCCACGATTGTGTTGCCAGTTGAGTCGCATCTTTTGATGCCATATCAATACCTCCATTTGGTTGATACTGTCAGTATACTCTCGTTTTTCAGCCGATACAAAGACTTTTTTAGACGTTCGCCGCAACCGACAAAGCACGCTCTCGACACACGTCAGTATGAAATAACAAATCAGGGTTTTGTTTGCAATTGAGACAGATCAATACTAGGTCGTTGCAATTTGCCCAAGCACAGTTTTCGTAGTTATTTGTTGGCCCGCCACAATGACTACACTCGCCAATGACTTTTGCGTGATCACTAAAATCGACGGTCATTCGGTCATCAAACACACGGAGACTCCCCTCCCACAATCCATCATCACCGTACGCTTCACCGTACTTCACAATGCCGCCGTCAATCTGGTAAACATCATTAAAACCACGTTTTTTCATCATGGCAGAGATAACTTCACAACGAATACCACCAGTACAATAGGTTATGATCTTCTTATTTTTTAGATCGTCGTATTTGTCACTCTCCAGCTCGACGATAAAGTCACGCGACGTATTAGTATTGGGAACAACTGCGTTTTTGAACTTGCCTATCTTGGCCTCGTGCTCGTTGCGGCCGTCAAAAAAGACCACATCGTCACCATATTTTTCAACTAGCTCATGAACTTGCTTTGGCTTTAGGTGCACACCGCCACCAATCACGCCTTTTTCATCGACTTCAAATTCATCATCACTGTTTTTAAAGCCAACAAGTTCCTTGCGAGCTTTAACACTCATACGCGGAAAGTCATCACGCTCACCATCGCTCCATTTAAAAACAATATCTTTAAAGCCTGCAAATTGTTTGGTCGCTTTAATATACGCCTTCAAACTATCCATCTCGCCACCAACCGTGCCGTTGATACCATGACGGGATATCAAAATACGACCCTTCAGGCCCAAGCTTTCGGTCAATGTTTTTTGCCATAGTTGCACTGCCGTAGGATCGGCAATCGGCGTGAACTTATAGTAGAGAAGGATTTTTTGCATCAAACTATATTATACTATATAATTCAAGTACTATGACCCTTTACTAGGATCCTCTATTCGTACACGTTTGGACGCGCCAAACCGCTAGCGATTTGATACTATAAGTATGTAACCAGGAGCATTATGAAACAAACGCATTCACCGAAGCGCGTCGTCCAATTTTTGTTTGGCCTGTGGCGTGTTTCACCTGTCCTTGTCAGCTTGATGTTTGTCACGCAGATTATTTTTGCTGTTTTGACGACGACCATTGCGCCAATATTTGTCTCTCAGCTGCTGACACATATCGCAGATGGTAGTGCAACGCTTGAGACGAGCGTTGGCTTATTGGTAGGCTATGCGATCGTTTTGTTCTTCGGAGACGTCGTTGTGATACGACTGACGATTGCCTTTGCGTTCTTGGCTGAATCAAAGATGCAAGCATATGCCGCGCAGCAGACCCTCAAACATCTGACCAAAAAAAGTCTTGGCTATCATGCAAATCGTATGAGTGGAGGAATTGTATC
>JAKQOF010000107.1 GCA_029565375.1 bacterium | reverse complement strand
TGCGCTGGTGGCAGAATTGGGCATTGGCAAGTCAGTCACGTTTGCGGGACGTGTGCCCGAAGAAGACCTGGCTCCCCTGCACCGCGTTGGGACAATTTTTGCAATGCCGTCTCCAATGGAGCTGCAGAGCATTGCCACACTTGAGGCGATGGCCAGCGGCAAGCCGGTTGTTGCGGTTGATGCCGGAGCACTTGGTGAGTTGTGTCACAGTGACGTGAACGGCTTTTTGTGTGAACAAGATGATGACGAACAAATTGGTGACGCGATCGTAAAGATCCTCAAAGACCATGCTCTTCAAAAGCGATTTTCAGAGGCAAGTTTGAAGATTGCTCGAGAGAACGACCTGGACTACACACTCGATCAGTTTATTGCGATTTACGAAGACGTTATTAAATAAAATCTTCGATTGATGCTGCTACTTGGTCTGGTGTCTCGTAATGTGTCAGATGTCCTACGCTTTTAATCATATGTAGCTGGGCGTTTGGAAACAACCTGACAAGTTCTTGTTGTTTTGCGAGGGGTGTTATATCGTCTTTTTCACCGACGACCAAGAGTGTTGGAACGGTGATGCCATGTGCAAATTCGCGCACGTTATGGTTGACCGATGTGCTGAACGACTCGGACAGTGATTGCAGGTCATGAAACAAACTAAAATACTGGAAGTGCTGGCTGTGCACATATTTTCTGATGTGTTTGTCACGTGACTTTGTCATGGTGATGGTGACCATTGCAACGGCCGGCTTGAGTGATAGCCATTTGCGTGCAGTCTTTTCTGGTAATTTGCGACCGCTCCAGTAGTAAAATAGCGCCAACTTGGTCAACAGTGCTCGAGGGCCTTCTAGCGCTGGCGCACCGATGGGATTGACTAATATCAATTTTGAGATTGTTTTGGGGTACTTGGCCGCGTACGCAGCACTAATAATGCTGCCAAACGAATGCCCTAACAGTACAGGAGGCTGCGAGAGTTTGTGGTGAGTGATGAAGTCGTGCAACCACTGCACGTAGTGTGAAATATCGTGTTTTTTCAGAGGTCTTGACTCACCAAAACCAGGAACGTCGGGCACAATAATATAGTGTCCGGGCAGTTGTTGGGCTATTAAATCGAGACCATGGTGTGTCCCGCGGAAGCCGTGAACCATAATAATCGTTGGCTGTGTTGGCTTGCCGTACGTCCAAAAGTGCGTGCCGTCTGCTGTTATATGTTTGTTCGTTGTCATACTACCTCTATTCTATCACCTCAAGAAGTGATAGTATTGTACAGATATGATCGCCGATATAACAGTTACCGAAAAAAGCTTTGGTCCTAAACTCTTGATGAGCGGGATTCGATTTAGTATTGATGATGGCGAAAAAGTAGGTGTTATCGGCCGTAACGGTGTTGGCAAGTCAACGTTATTTGGCATCCTCGCTGGGACAGATAAAGATTTTACGGGCGAGATCGTCTTTAAGCGCGGTACAGTGGTTGTCGCAACTGCACAAGAACATCACGATATGGGTGACACAACAGTGCTGCAGTACGTATTGCAAGGTCTCCCTGAGTACACGGATTTGTCACATATTATCGAAACCTATCCCCTGACGATGGGTGACGACATGAAGTTGATTGATGAATATACACAGGCATTGATGCGCTTTGATGATAAAGGCTTTTATCAGATTGAAGAACAGATTGAACGTGAGCTGGATAACTTTCAGCTGCCAGGCATTGCACACCGTGCGTTCACTACCCTATCTGGTGGTCAAAAGCGACTTGTTGAAGTGGTAAAAGTGATGCATAGTGACGCACACTTGGCGCTGGTGGACGAGCCAACCAACCACATGGACTACATTGCAAAGCAACAATATATTGACTGGATGAGCACCGCGCGCGAGGCAATGTTGGTCATTACTCACGACCGTGATGTTCTGCGCGAGGTTGACCGCATTATTGAGTTAAAAGACGGATCAAGTGTCAGCTATAAAGGTAATTATGATGCCTACTTGAAGCAAAACGCAGTTAGTACCGGCAGCCAAATGAACGACTTTGAGATGATTGAAAAGCGTATTGTGAACTTGAAAGCCAAGGTTATTGACTATCAACGCTTAAAAGAAAAGTCACGTAATCCTGGTACGATTCAAAAGTTTAAACGACTGGAAGAAGGCTCACGTAAAGAATTGGCCGAGCTGCAAGCCAAAGAAAAACCAACGTTTTGGATTGATAAAGAGTCTGCTGCAGGACTGAACTATAAAGTCGCCGCGCAGTATGACAAGTTTAAGGCAAAGAATATTCGTATGAACCTTGCCGCCGATGAGTCGCGGAGCAAGCATGTCTTGGTGACCGCCCGTGAACTGTCACTTGGTTATGGTGATAAGGCATTATTTGAGGGTGTGAATATTGACCTTCGTGAAGGCGAAGCCTTGGAGTTTCGTGGACGCAACGGTGCTGGTAAGACAACGCTGATTAAGTACCTTCTAAAAGTGTTGACGCCGCAACCCGAGATTGTCTGTTTTGGCGGTGAGCTGACGCTTGATACGCATGTGCGTGTTGGTGTCTACGAACAAGAAGTCTCCCCTACCTACTTCTCGCTATCACTTGAATCAGCGATCGAAAAAATGTATCTTGATCGCGGACTTTCTATATCGACGACCAAGATTCGTAACCTCCTGAGTGACTATCTTTTTACTGAGGGCGATGGTAAAACACCAGTGTCTCGCTTATCTGGTGGACAAAAGGCTCGTTTTCAGCTGATATCAATGCTCGCTAATGACCCGCAACTGCTTATCTTGGATGAGCCAACAAACCACCTTGACCTTCCGAGCATTGAAGAGCTAGAAACAGCCCTTGGCAAATACGCCGGTGCAGTGATTTATGTCAGTCACGATGGGTACTTCCGTGAAGCCCTTGGCGGTGATGTCTTACAAGTCGGCGCCGCGTAAAGGCGGTATCGTTCGCACTCTCATACTGCCTATTTCATAACACGGCTTCGCTCCAGGTCTGAGCAAGGGTCCCGACGCCTTGTCAGCCTTGGGCTGCAGATGTGTTACAAAATAGCAGTGATTCGATTGCTCTAGGCTCTCATCCACGGACTTTTGTTTCTTTTGGTCACAAAAGAAGAAAGGCATTTGTTACTTTGGTAAAAGTAAAAACTAAGCTTCTACTGGTTGAATGTCGTGCTTTTTAATCGCATCTTGAATCTTTGGACGATCAAATCCAAGAACAATATCACCGGCGATGTCTGTGACCGGTACACCGCTAAAGTTGCCACCATTTTTCTTCAAAAGTTCGTCGTATGCGTCTTTGTCGGCTTCAACGTCCT
>JAKQOF010000090.1 GCA_029565375.1 bacterium | reverse complement strand
ATGTCTTGGTAGGCTGCCATTTCAACTTGCTTTGGGTCAACCAAAATAAGCTTTAGCTCGCTTGGACTGTTGTGATACAGCAAGCTGGTGAGCAATGTGTTGACCATAACGGACTTACCAGAGTTGGTCTGTCCAGCGATCAAAAGGTGCGGCATACGGTTAAGCTCACCGATGACGGCGTCACCAGAGATGTCTTTACCAATGGCAAATGCGAGTGGCTCGCGTGTCGAACCCCACTGTGGACTGGTAAGAATGGCGTGCAAGCGAACATCAGCTGCCTTGCGGTTTGGCACTTCGATACCAACAGCCTTTTGGCCAGGGATTGGTGCTTCAATACGCAAACTTTGTGCAGCCAGGTTGAGGGCAATGTTCGTCTCGAGTGCTGCGATCTTAGATAGTTTGACGCCACTTGGTGGACGCAAGGTGTACTGCGTTACCTTTGGACCAATGTTTGCGCCCTCCATGTCGACATCAATATCAAACTCACGGAGTGTGTCCTTAATAATCTTGGCGTTTTGCTGCACGTCACCTGCATCGGCTGGCGACTGCTTTTTCTCAAGCAACTCAAGGCTTGGTGCTTCCCAGTTGGGATCACTAATCGTCACGAGGGCTGCTTGGTCTTCGGCGACCTTGTCCTGTTTGACACTGTTTTTAAAGTTAGACAAACGCGTTGGTTTGGTATCGTCAATATCAAGTGTTGGCACGCCAGCGTTAAGTTTGAACTCACTGACTGGTGTCTTTTGAGCGTCGATGGCGGCAGCGTTCTTCATCACCTTGACGTTTGCCTCTTGCTCACGGTCGTCACGGCGTGTCATGTCCCATAGCTTTTTAATAACGGTAAACGGCGAGACGCGGATGATAAATAGCACAGTAATAAGGATCAGAAGAACATATACAAATGCCGCAACACCGCCGTTGACCAGTGTCAGTGTGCCACTATTAACCAGGTCACCAACATAGCCACCTGTCGTTGTGCCGTCTTGGTTTTTCAACAGACCAAAGAGTGCTGCAAACCACACAATTGACGTGACCGTCGCCAGCTTCATGACAAACGGCAAGCGGTTATCCTCGGCACGGAAGATCTCGACAGCGACATATATAAAGAGGAGTGGCACGACGTATACGGCGTAACCTATGGTGTCGAGCGTGACGTTGTAGAGCCACTCAAGAACCGGGCCGCCAGCACCAAACCAGGCAACGACAAACAGCAATGATACCGCAACAAGAAAGACTGCCCCTACTTGCGCCCAAAAGCCGTTCGGCAAGCTGTGCTTGGGTGCAGAATGTTTGATGGGAGCTTTTTTGCGTGAGGATTTTTTCTTTTTTGCCATAATCTATACCATTATAGGCGCTTTTGGTGCGCTTTGATAGTTATATTATAGCAAAATTTACTACATTTGGCAAGAGGCTTATGGTTGGTACGTTTGCTTGATGTATTCGAGAAGCTCAGTAAATTGATTACGCTCGATAAAGTGCCGGCCGCCAGCGATTTTTATAACCGTGGGATGCAGCGCTTCAGCGATGTACTCAAACTCTGGCTGCGGGATATATGGATCATCATCACCGTATATCAATGCGATGTTTGTTTGATTGGCCTTGATATTATCCCACTGCCAAGGCGTGTCGTAATATCCACTTTGTACTTCTAGTTCGTCACCGTCAAGGTCCGTGTAACAGGGAGAAATAAGGATACTGCCCATGATTTTGTGATCCTCTGCATACCTCATTGCTGCGACAGCACCAGATGACCAGCCAATAATGACATCGTTACCACCAACGCCCGCAACATCCTGCAAAAACGGAAGCCAATACTTGCCCCTCGCGATAATTGAGTCCGGCATTGTCTCGAAAAACGTCTCGAAGCCGAGCGCTTCTAACTCACCTTTTAACCACTTCGCCCAGCTTGCAGACCAATGGGTCGTTTCGTTACCGTGCACGTATACAAATCTTGGTTTCATATGTTCATCATAGCAGACACAAATGGCTTATGGTTGCGACATAGAGAAATGGTCTTATACTATACCCTAGTTGTTAGCAGTACCCTTCCATCCCAAAAAATAGAAGCAGGAGCAAAACAATGTCCATTGTCCGACAGAGAGTCCAGCTGGACGGGATCATCCTCGAACTCGAAGGTGAGCCCGACGCACTGGAGATGCAGATCGCCGGGATCGTCGCCGACCCGCGCGGCCAGTTCACCGACAAGGTGATCCAGGCGGCCATGGCGCACGACGCGCTGCTCGTCTACACGGGCGAGGGCCTCTACACCAAGCCCTTGTCCATCGTCGTGACCGCACGGAAGCTGTACGACGGCGAGGTCATGCCCAACGAGGTTCAGGCTGAGGTGACCGCCGCGATCAACACGATCGCGACAGGCATCACCGTCAGCTGCTTCCCCGCGGTCGCGTTCACCGCCGACTCCACGCTGAAGTTCTACATCGGACCCGACGCGAACCCGCGCTCGATCACGAACTTCTGGGCGGCGGTCGTCTCGTCGGTACCCTCCCCCGAGGCCTCGCTCGCGGCGTAGTTGCCCTTCCCTACGGAGAGGCCTCGCTGCTCGCAGCGAGGCCTCTCTTCATGTTGAACGAATGCTCGGTAAGACTAGTATCCGCGGTTTTCAAATTTGACGACTGGCTCGATCTCGGCAGTGTCAGGAACTTGAGGCTCTGGGAATGTCTTTGGCTCTAACTGTTCGAGAACAAAGGTATTACCGCCAGCAGGCTGCGCGGTGCGCGGTGCGCGCTCACGGTTATCTCGCTGACCACCGTTATTACCACCGCCTCCACCAATTTCATTAATCACAGGGATAACGATTGGCGTGCGACGAGTTTGGTCATAAAGAATGTGTGTAATATCGTCCTTTAGTTCCTTTTTGATAACGTCCAGGTCAACGCGCTTTCCTGAGAACGCACGTGAAACTTTTTGTTTGAGGTACTGACGAATTGTGCCCATCAACTCTTCGCTGTCGCGCAGGTAAATGAAGCCACGGCTGATGATATCAGGACTGGTAAGCAAACGTCCACTGCCACGTTGTACAGTCAGCACAACGACGAACATACCTTCGGTTGCCATGTGAATACGGTCTTTAAGAACTACTTCAGAGACAACTGTACCGCTGTCGTCGTACATCAGACCACCAACAGGAATTCGGCCAGCTTTTTTCGCGCCTTCATTTGTAATCTCGACGACGTCGCCGCTGTCACACACAAAGATGTTCTCACGTGGGATACCCGCTTCTTTTTCAGCAAGCTCGGCGTTGTGAACCAACATGTGGAACTCACCGTGAATTGGCAGATAGTACTTTGGGTTAAGGGCGTTAATCAACTTAACGTGGTCGTCGTAGTAACCGTGTCCAGAAAGGTGAAGTGGACCGATGCCCGTGAGGTGTGTCTTGCCGTTTTGGATAACGTCACTTCCCTCTCGCATCAAACCGTCGACAGTACGAACAACGTACTTTTCGTTACCTGGAATTGGGTTTGACGAAAAGACAATGACATCTGAGTTTTTGATCTTGATAAACTTGTGTGAACCAGACGCCATACGGTTAAGAACAGCGTTAAACTCACCCTGAGAACCAGTACAAATAATCGTTACTTTGCCGTCAGGCATCTTGATGATGTCTTCCATTTTGACTACGACGTCTTTTGGTACCTTGATGATACCAGCGCGCAGCGCAACTTCGAGGTTTTGGATCATGCTGTATCCGGCAAAGGCAACCTTGCGGTCATGCTTTTTGGCCTCATCCAAGATAACCTGCATACGATGAATCTGTGACGAGAAACAACTGAGGATAAGACGGCTGTTTGGATATTTGGTCATGACCTGACCCATTGATTCTTGGATGTCGAACTCGCCGTGTGTGTGCGTACCATCTGATTCACAGTTGGTTGACTCGTTCATGAGCATCAAGATACCTTCTTTGGTGGCGATCTCGGTCATACGCTCAAGGTCGAATTTGCGGCCGTCGACAGGATTGTCTTCAAAACGCCAGTCACCTGTGTCGATCAGGACACCAAGTGGCGTGCGAATAACGACTGCAGTTGCGTCTGGGATTGAGTGGTTAACGCGGACAAGTTCGATACTAAAGCTTTCGCCAAGTTGTGCACGTTCGTGTAGTTCTGGGCTGAGCTCGTTGTACTCTGGTGTGTATCCGCTGGTTGCTTCTTCCATGGTACGGCCAACCATACCAAGGGTAAACTTGCTACCGTAGACTGGTGCAGGAATCTTGTCAGCAATGTGACGGAATGCACCAATGTGGTCAAGGTGACCGTGTGTAAAGACGATGCCGCGGATCTTGTGCTTGTTTTCCTCTAGGTATGAGATGTCAGGGATAATGTAGTTAATACCTGGGTAGTCTGCGCCTGGGAAAAGGAATCCACAGTCAATGACGATGATGTCGTTACCGTATTCGATAGCCATCATGTTTTTGCCGATACCCATTTCACCAAGTCCACCGATTGGCATAATGCGCAGTTTTGGACCATTAGTACGCGGTTGTTTGCGTTGGTCAGCAGGGCTGAATTGTCGTCCAGCGTAGCCGTTATAGACTGACTTGTTTACTGGCACATTGATGATGTGCTGAGATGCGCGAACGTTAACGTCCTCGCTGGTACGTCGTTGCGCACGAAAGACTTCGCCTTTGCGAGTCTGCGTGTTGGCAATGATCGTGTTGTCCGACTTGGGACGTGGTTGGTTGTTATTGCGGCCATTGTTATTAAATGGTCGTTTGTTTGGGTTGTCTCCTTGTGGAGTTGCGATTCGTTGTGAACCCATAATTATTGTTTCTCCTTCTCGTTATCGAGAATTGATATTATTTTTGGTAACTGTATAAAGTCTTCAATTAGCGTGGCTCGTAACCCGCCGTTATATAGGGCTGCTGCGGGATGATAGAGCGGGACAATCACGATTTGGTTGTCGCCAAGCGTCATGTGCTGTGGCTGACCGTGAATCTCACTAATTTTGATACCAGGCAGGAAGTAATCCATGCTGTGCCTGCCTAATGTCACTACGATTTTTGGTCGAATGATATCTAGCTGACGCACCAAGTAGGGCAAAAAGTCCTTCTTTTCCTGCGGTAACGGGTCCCGGTTGTTGGGTGGGCGGTATTTGACGATGTTGGTAATATAGACATCTTCGCGCGTCATGCCAGCAGTTGCCAACATCTCGTTTAAAAACTTTCCGGCGGCACCAATGAATGGCAAACCGACTTCGTCTTCTTTTTTACCTGGCGCTTCACCAATGAAGACAATGTCTGCATCAATGTTACCGTCACCCATGACAAGGTTCTTGGCCGTCTTAGCCAAATCTGGACATACATTATTACGTATAATATCTGCCCTAATTTGTTCAAGAAGTGTCTGTTTCTTGCTCACTCTACCCCGTTACAAGACTGTCTATAGTGCCCTTATAGTAGCATAGAGATGTATTATTTACAAGACCTGACGGTGATTGAGCGCGGTGCTGTTATTATAGGTACAGAGATGGCCAAAACACACGACCAACCCACTGTCCTCGTTATTGACTACGGTGCGCAATATGCGCAGTTGATTGCCCGCCGCGTGCGTGAAGCACATATTTACTCAGAAGTCGTACCGTCAACGATGTCGACTGCTGATATCTTGGCAAAGAAGCCTGCTGCAATTATTCTTTCAGGCGGTCCATCATCGGTATACAGTGACGGTGCGCCACAGACCGACCCTGCCTTGCTGCAAACCGGCATTGCAACATTTGGTATTTGTTATGGCTTTCAGTCGATGACCCAAGCAATGGGTGGGACAGTTGAACACACTGGTAAGTCTGAGTTTGGTCGCACTCCACTGACGGTCACAAAAGGCAGCGCCCTTTTTGCAGATGAGCCAACCAGTCAAAACGTGTGGATGAGCCACGGCGACGCAGTGATTAAAGCACCAGAGGGCTTTACTGTCGCTGCATCAACGCCTGGTACGCCAATTGCTGCGTTTGAGCATGCAACACTGCCCTACGCTGGCGTGCAGTTCCACCCCGAAGTACTGCATAGCGAATATGGTCAAAAGACGCTCGAGAACTTTTTGTACAACATCGCCAAGTTAGAAAAAACCTGGACAGCAACCAGTATTATTGAAGACCAAGTCGCCATTATTAAAGAAACTGTGGGCGACAAACGAGTCATTTGTGGGCTATCCGGCGGTGTTGACTCGGCCGTTGCTGCAGCGTTGGTACAAAAAGCAATTGGCGCGCAACTGACCTGCGTATTTGTTGACCATGGCCTGCTGCGACTGGGCGAAGCCGAGCAAGTTGAAAACGACTTTGTGGCAGCAACTGGCGCATCACTCAAAGTTGTTGATGCCAAAAAGCAGTTTTTGGATGCACTCAAGGACGTGACCGACCCTGAGCAAAAGCGAAAGATTATTGGCCGTGAGTTTATCCGCGTGTTTGAACAAGCTGCACGCGAAGTCGTGAGTGAAAGTGACGAAGAAGTTGAGTTTTTGGTACAAGGCACACTGTACCCTGACGTGGTTGAGTCTGGCGGTGGTACCGGTGCGTCAAACATCAAGAGTCACCATAACGTTGGTGGGCTACCTGATGACCTACAGTTCAAGCTGATCGAGCCACTGCGCGCATTGTTTAAAGACGAAGTCCGACAAATTGGTCGCGACCTAGAGCTACCGGAAGTGATTGTTGGTCGCCAGCCTTTCCCTGGCCCGGGCCTTGGTATTCGCATTGTCGGTGCGATTAACGCAGAACGCTTGGACATTCTTCGCCGGGCAGATGCGATTGCGCGCGAAGAACTAACGAAGGCAGGACTTGATGATAGTATTTGGCAATGCCCTGTCGTGCTGCTGGCTGATGTGCGATCGGTTGGTGTTAAGGGTGACGGACGAACGTACGGTCACCCGATTGTGCTGCGACCCGTATCAAGCGAAGACGCCATGACCGCCGACTGGAGCCGCGTGCCCTACGACACACTTGCTGTTATATCAGGCCGCATTACGAATGAAATCGATGAGATTAACCGCGTCGTATTAGACGTCACCAGCAAGCCACCCGGCACTATTGAGTGGGAATAGGCAGTGGATCCGCTGATTCTCCTGACGTTAGTTGTTGCGTTAGTATCAAGCATACTCAGCGGTATGGCAGGAGTAGGCGGCGGACTCGTGATGCAACCGTATTGGTTGCTTATTGGCCTAACACCCGCACAAGCTGCTGCAAATAGTAGTTTTATGGTCTTTGGTATT
>JAKQOF010000085.1 GCA_029565375.1 bacterium | reverse complement strand
GATACCAGATAGCCAGTTCTCCGCGAGTGCTACGACAATGCAGTACGCTGTGCAACTATCAAATATTCCGATTCAGATCGATGAGGTTGATAATCGATTAGACCTTCGCTATGGAAAGACTGTCGTTGAGGCAACGCTTGTTGACCAAGATTTTGATGAAGCAACCTCAGATGCGGCGCTTGCGAGCGGTCAGTTTACAAGTTCAGACGTTGCTTTGCTAAAAGCCGAGGGATCTTTTCCGTTTATTCGCCTGGGTAGCATTGCGACTGTAAAGCCTGGTGATCAGTTAACGGCAATTGGCTTTCCGTCGGCAATTAATGGTGTTGATAGTGAACTTACCCAAGAGATTCCAAGCATTACTCAGGGGAAAGTAAAAGGAATTACGAAAGACGCGAATGTTGGTGGACGCAATATCATTGCAACGACAGTACCAATAGGCCAGGGCAATAGTGGCGGTCCAGCCATTAATGACTCCGGAGAGCAAATCGGCCTGAATACCTACAGTGTATTAGAATGTCCTGATTTAAAGTGTTATGGTGATGGTCAGGTGCGTGACATCGCTGACATCAAGGCGCTTCTTGATAAAAACGGTATTCGTTTGCAGGCAGGCGGTGTATCTGATGATTGGTCAGCAGGCCTCGATGCATACGTGAAAGGTGACTATAATGAGGCGCTTCGGTTGTTTACGAAAGTGCAAGCAGCCTATCCAGCGAACTATCTCGTGCCGTCATTTTTGTCAGTTGCACGCGCTCAGGTAGGAAGTGCGACTGATGCCTCGAGTTCGTATCAGGCACGTACAACACTTGTGAACGCGCTGATTGTCCTGGCGGCAGTTGGCTTCATTGCCGTTGTCGTCATTGGCATCCTGATTATTCACTTCACCCGACAACACCGACGACAAAGTTAAACATGCTTACGCTGCTTGCAAAAATATAAAGAGTGTGCTATTATTAGAGTATTGCATTCGATGAATGTCGAGCCTCTTCTATCATAGAATATAATCTCGCTGTTCTCTCACACTTACGTCTTCGTAAGCGATAAGACTGCAAAACAGCAATCAACTAATCAGAAAGGCTATTTTATATGGCATATCAACAACGTCGCTTCGGTGGCTCTAGTAACTCTCGTCCAGGCGGAAGCCGTGGCGGTTCTTTTGGCGGCGCACGCCGTGGCGGTGGCTCAAAGGGTCCTGCAAAGAAGTACATTCACCCAAGTAAATTTATTAACAAAGCAGTCCTTAAGGCTGACGAAGTCGTGTACGAGTCGAAGCACAAGTTTGCTGACTTTCCATTTAGCAAGCAACTGCACGAAAACATTACAAAAAAAGGTTACGAGATTCCAAGCGCGATTCAAGACCAATCTATTCCTTCAATCCTTGAGGGTAAAGATTTAATTGGACTTGCTAACACTGGTACAGGTAAGACTGCTGCCTTCTTGTTACCAATTGTTCAACGCGAGACTGGTACACATACCTCTCCAACTGTGTTGATCATTGCGCCAACGCGTGAGCTTGCACAGCAAATTGACGAGCAGTTCCGTGAGTTTGCTTACGGCCTTAACCTCTACTCAGCGTTGATCGTTGGTGGTGTGAGTGTTGATCGTCAAATGCGCGACTTGAAGCGTCGTCCTCAATTTATTATTGGTACACCAGGGCGTTTGAAGGACCTTATTAACCGTCGCCTGATCCCACTTGATCGCATGACAACATTGGTTCTTGATGAAGCTGACCGTATGCTTGATATGGGCTTCTTGCCTGACATCCGCGCTATCGTAAACGGTATGCCGGTTGAACGTCAGACATTGTTCTTTAGTGCAACGATTACACCTGAGATTCAAGTCTTGGTAAATACGTTCTTGAAAGATCCTGTGACAGTATCTGTACGAACAGCCGAGACGAGCGAGCATGTTGAACAGACAGTTATTGAATCACGCGACAAGACACATAAACTCGAACTTTTGACAGAGATGTTGAAGGGCGCAGATTATGACAAGGTTCTTGTCTTTGGCGAGACCAAGTTTGGCGTTCAACGATTGAGTGATCACTTGGATAACAGCGGTATTCCATCTGTTGCGATTCACGGTAACAAAAACCAATCACAACGCCAACGTGCGTTGAAGCAGTTCAAAGACGAACGCGTACGTGTACTTGTTGCAACTGACGTTGCTGCTCGTGGACTCGACATTCCAAATGTGTCACACGTGATTAACTTTGACACGCCACAGAACTACGAAGACTACATTCACCGTATTGGCCGAACAGGTCGTGCTGGTGCAAGTGGTAAAGCCCACACCTTTATTGACGCTCAGCGATAATCATTGCTGACATCACGCCAACATAGCCCTTTTGAGGGCTATGTTTTCGTATGAGGAGTAGGGTATAATAGGGCAATGACACAGATAACTCGTGATGACGTGCTTCACCTAGCACAACTGAGTAGCTTGGCCCTTGGCGATGATGAGATCGACGGTTTGCGTACCGATATCGAAAATATTTTGGGATATGTTGAACAGTTGAGTCAATTGGATACGAGTGGCGTTGAGCCGACCTACCAAGTGACTGACCTTGAAAACGTATGGCGAACAGACACGATTGATGATTACGGCATTAATCGAGACGATTTGATTGCACTCGCGCCTGAAAGCAAAGACGGTCAGATAAAGGTACCGAAAGTATTATAATGAGCACTATTTCTGACTTTTTGAACAAAAATGCTCGACAGTCTGTGCAAGACGCGATCGCTAAAGCAAAAGATAACGATAGCTATCACGCTTTGCTGAGTCTGACCGAAGAACGCGCACTCGAGCGTGCTGATGCAGTTGATCGTGGTGAGATTACCGGCAAACTCGCTGGTGTCCCTTTTGTTGTCAAAGACAACTTTTTGGCATACGGAGCACCAACAACTGCTGCAAGCACAATGCTTGAGACGTTTAATGCGCCGTTGCAGGCAACTGCGGTTGAACGTCTGGAAGCTGAGGGCGCAATTTGTATTGGTAAGGCGAACCTTGATGCCTTTGCCCATGGAGGTAGTACAGAGAACTCTGCGTTTGGTCCGACAAAGAATGCGGTCGACCCAACACGCGTTGCAGGCGGCAGTAGTGGTGGATCAGCAGTTGTGACTGCACTTGATATTGTGCCATTTGCGTTAGGAAGCGATACGGGTGGATCAATTCGTCAACCTGCTAGTTTTAACGGCGTTGTCGGTGTGAAGCCGACCTACGGAACAGTCA
Organism: bacterium; assembly: GCA_029565375.1. Classification (GTDB taxonomy): domain Bacteria; phylum Patescibacteriota; class Saccharimonadia; order Saccharimonadales; family Saccharimonadaceae; genus UBA1547. The sequence goes on along the minus strand of JAKQOF010000085.1, from coordinate 4,723 downwards.
GCCGCTACGGTGTGGTTGCAATGGCAAGTAGTACCGATACGATTGGGACGTTTGCGACGACTGTAACTGACGCTGAACTTGTTATGAGTATTATGGCTGGCCAAGATCCAAAGGACATGACGACGCTCCCTGACTTCTTTACTGCCACGACTGATGCACTAGTTGGACTCAAGATTGGGCTCGTCAAAGAATGTATGACGGATGACGTTGATGTTGAGGTGCGTGCTCGAACTAACGAGTATGTTGAAAAGTTAAAAAGTGCTGGTCACAAGGTTGAAGAAGTATCGCTTTCAATGCTTCCTCACAGCCTTGCGATGTACTATGTGATTGTCCCTGCCGAGCTCTCTAGTAATTTGGCGCGATATGATGGGATTCGCTATGGCCACCGCGCACAAGGTGTACAGACACTCGCAGAACTATATGGCAAAAGCCGTGATGAAGGCTTTGTGACTGAAAACAAACGTCGGATCATGATTGGAAGCTACGTACTTTCAAGCGGCTTCTTTGATGCGTATTATCTGCAAGCACAAAAGGCGCGAACACTTTTAATTAACGAATTTAATACGTTATTCAGTCACTATGACGTGCTGATAAGTCCAGTCGCTCCAACACCTGCGTTTTTGTTGGGTGAGAATACGAGTGATCCTATTAAGATGTATTTGGCAGATATGATGACGGTGCCTGCATCACTCGCGGGTATTCCAGCGCTGAGCGTTCCGGCCGGAACAAACGGCGCAGGGTTACCTATTGGCGTGCAGCTGATGGGTGCGCGCCGAAGTGACGCCACGTTGTTTGCGCTTGCTCGTAGTATGGAGGCTAAATAATGGATCAAACAGTTATTTTCTTTTTAGCGAGTGTGGTTATTATTGGTGCAGTCCTTTTTGCCTTTATGAGCCTCAGCAAGAAGGGCGTGTCAAATCTTGACGTTGATTATTACCGCAAGAAATGGCTAACAATCGAGCAGCAACTGACACGAGAAAATGTTGCCGGCTATTCGCTGTCAGTTTTGAACGCAGATAAACTCCTTGACCAAGCCCTAAAAGCAAAAGGCTTTCACGGCGAGACAATGGCGGAACGCTTAAAAAGTGCAAGCAAGGTATTCACCAATCGCAACAACGTATGGTCTGCGCACAAATTGCGCAACCGGATTGCACATGAACCAGATGTAAACGTGACCTATGATACTGCGCGATATGCCATCGGCAATTATAAGCGAGCATTAAAAGACGTGGGGGCAATATAATGGCAACGACCGAAACGTTGAGCAAGTACGATATAACGATTGGTATTGAGTGTCATGTTCAGTTGGCAACAACAACCAAGTTGTTTAGCGGTGCTGATAACGATGCACGCGACAAAGCACCAAACACTGTTGTAAACCCCATCGACTTTGGACTCCCTGGCATGCTGCCTGTCCTGAATCGTGAGGCAGTTAATCTGGCAATTAAAGCAGGCAAAGCGCTTAATAGTGACATTGCCCGCGTGAGTCGGTTTGACCGCAAACATTACTTTTACCCTGATCTTCCAAAGGGCTATCAGACAACACAGATGTATAACCCAATTATTGTTGGTGGGTATGTCGATGCGCCGCTTGAAGATGGAACGACCGTTCGTGTTCGCTTGCATCACGCGCACATGGAAGAAGACGCTGGTAAGCTGACACACTTTGGTGACTATAGTCTGGTTGACCTTAATCGTGCTGGAACACCGCTGATCGAAATTGTTTCAGAACCCGATATTCACAGCCCTGCTGAGGCAAAAGCATACGCGACTGAATTATATCGTTTGATGACCTATGCGGGCGTGACGCTGGGTGATTTGTATCACGGTAATATGCGCTTTGACGTCAATGTGTCTGTTGCCTTAAAGGGTGCTAAAGAACTGGGGACTCGTGCGGAGGTAAAGAACCTCAACTCATTTAAGAGTGTTGAACGTGCTGCCGAGTACGAATTTAATCGTCAAGTTGAGCGACTAGAAAAAGGTGAACGCGTTGTACAGGAAACTCGCGGTTGGGACGACGCCAAGCAAAAAACGACCAGCCAGCGAAGCAAAGAGGACGCTCAAGACTACCGTTATATGCCTGATGCTGATATTCCACCGATTGTGCTGACTGAACAAGAGATTACAGAGATCCAAGCAACTGTGCCGAATCTTCCGGCGTTTTATCGTGAGGCATGGAAAGGTCTTGGCTTTGACGAAACTGTTATGAATGCTTTATTGATATCACAAAAAACAGCTGAATCGGTGCAGCGTATTCTTGAACAGTCTGACGACGAGACGGCGCGACGCATTGCTCTATGGATGTTGATGGCTATGAACGAAGATGCACATGATGAAACGACTGACATGCAGCAGCCTGACGTAAAGATATCTGATGAGCAGTTTTTGGCGCTATCAGAAATGGTTGCGAAGAACGAACTTAGCTCCACGGCAGCCAAAGACGTTCTGGGCGAGATGCTACAAAGCAACGACAACCCGCGAACAATTGCAGAACGAAAGAATCTTATCCAGGTCAGTGATGAAGGCGCGATCGCGTCAATTGTTGATGATGTTCTGGCTGATCCCGCATCGGCGCAAGCAGTTAAGGACCTAAAAGATGGTAACGACAAAGTTATCGGATTCTTGGTAGGTCAGGTGATGAAAAAATCTCAGGGCAAAGCGAACCCTGCTTTGGCTCAAGTCCTCATAAAAAAAGCTATAGCAAGAGATGCCAAACACTAAGCCACTTTTGATCATAGTCAGTGGAGCCCCAGGATCTGGCAAGACGACACTTGCAGCGAAGGTGGCACATCGTTTACGATTACCCCACATCGAACGTGATACGATTCTTCGAGGAATTGAGTACACTGCACACGGGTCTATTGATCGTTCAAGGCTAGGTATTGAATCGTATTACTCCGTACTCGAGTATTTGATACAAACAAATATCAGTTTTGTGACAGACGGTACACTTTATAAGGGCGTATCTGAACAAGATATTAAAAGAAGGCTTATAAAAGTTGCTCATGTTGTTAACATTCATACACGTGCTACTCAAGAAAATCAGCGCTTTTATGATCGTGAAATGAATCGGTCGGGTCATCCTTCTGACTGGGTCAAAGGTCATATGCAACATTTGGACGATATTTACGATCAAACCGTTAATCCACTAGATATGGGCATAACAGTCATAGAGGTTGATGCAACGAGCGAATACATACCGTCTTTCGATGTTATTGTTGATCGGATCAATCAGGACTATAATAAAGCCATAAACGAAAGTAGAAAAAGATATAATGAAACAACCAACTAAAGCTATTATTGCAGCTGCCGGCTTTGGCACACGCTTTTTGCCACAGACAAAGGCAATGCCTAAAGAGATGATGCCTATTATCGATAAGCCAATTATTCAGATTGTCGTTGAAGAACTTGTTCACGCGGGTATTAAAGATATTATTATTGTCGGAAGTAGTAACAAGCGTTCTATCGAAGATCATTTTGACTTACCGAACGAAGATTTGCTGGCAAACTTGCGTAGTGGTGGTGAAAAAAAGGCTCATTTGATTGATATGCTTGGTGACGTTGCTAACCTTGCTAACTTTATTTATGTTCGACAAAAAGGACTGTATGGCAATGCGACACCTATTCTTTGCGCGGCGCACATTATCGACGATGACGAACCGTTTATTTATACCTATGCTGATGACTTTTTTGTTGCGACGCCAAGTCGTACACAGCAACTCATCGACACCTACACAGAATATGGCGGATCAGTGTACGCCTGTAAGCGAGTTGTGCGGGACAACGAATATTCACAGTATGGTATTATCGCTGGTGAAAATATTGGTGAGTCAACGATGCGCGTCAATAAAATTGTCGAAAAACCAGGAAAAGAAAACACACCATCTGACCTTGCAACCGTCAGCAGCTACCTGTTTGAGCCAAGCATCATTGGTTATATCGAAAAAGCTGCCAAGACATATGACGGTGAAGGTGAGTTTACTGTCCAGCCAATTATGCAAACAATGATCGACGAAGGACACAAGTTCTTTGCTCGTGAGATCACAAACGGCACCTACTATGACACAGGCAACAAGCTTGACTATCTAAAGACGGTCATTGACTTTGGTTTGAAGCACGAAGAGCTCGGGGCCGAGCTACGTGAGTTCATCAAAAGTAAGCTTGACTAGTTTTGCAATAGATAGACATTAGTGGTATGATAAAGATATAAAAGAAAGGCCATTATGAGTCCAGCTGCAGAAATTCTTGTCATCATTTTATCAGTCTTTTTAGCAATCTTCTTAGTACTGGGAATCATCCTTAGTATCTACCTGATTAAGTTAACGCAGGAAATTCGTAGCGTGACGCGAACAGCCGGCAAAGCAGTCAGTAACATCGAAGGTGCTGTATCGGGCATTGCGAAACTAACATCTCCATTGTTCATTGCAGAGATTGTCGGCCGTTATATCAAGAAGTTTACCAAGAATAAAAAAGGAGAATAGTATGTCAAAAGGAAAATTCGCACTCGGAGCAATTCTAGGAGCAGCTGTTGGACTGGTTGCCGGTATCTTAACCGCACCAAAAAGTGGCAAAGAGACACGAGCTGATATTAAGGCGAAAGCAAGTGACGTAAAGGCAAAGGCATCACAAAAAGTAACCGAAGTAAAAGGAAAAGCTGCAGAAGTAACACAGGACGCAAAGGCAAAAGCCGAGGACCTTAAGGGCCGAACGGAGCGTGCAGTTG
>JAKQOF010000050.1 GCA_029565375.1 bacterium | reverse complement strand
GAGAACAGCACGGCGATAGAAAGCTTTAGTGATGGTGAGACGCTTGAATTCCCGCAGTACACGCGTCCCGAGACGTTTAATGGTATGACAGTTCCTGATGTACTGCTGAGTGGCAATCACGCCGAGATCGCCAAGTGGCGCACACAAAACTCCCACAAAGCATCCTAAGACTTTCATAGGCAGGTCGCCAATCCCCCCGACCAATCTATATGAAAAATGTCTACAAGGTGTCACCCTGCAATCTGTTAATCTCTTTAAAAATATCTATCATTTACCTACAAGGTGACACCTTGTAGGTATTTTGGAGAGCTGGAGAGAGGAGCAAGGTGGGGCCTCGTATACGAGAACGCCCTCACATGGAGGGCGTTCTGTTGTTGTGGTGGATATCGTAGCGCGATCAGTCACAACATATGTTTTTTTGGAGGTATGTTTGTTTTTGTAACTTTCGCTATAAGGTACTGTACGGTACAGGTATAAAAAGCGCAAGCATAATGACAAAAATAACAACACTTCATGTGCTCATGGGATACAGTTGAAGAGGTAAAACCTGTGTCTGCAGCGTGAAAACAATCAACAGTTGTCCAATCGCGTTACTGAGAGTATGATTAAAATATTAATCAAAGGAGTTTGAGGGACATGAGTACAATCGAAAAAATCGAAGACAAAGTAGCGGGATGGTTGAAACCAGTTCCACATTTGCCTGCTGGCGCACAAAAATGGATTGCAAATAATGTTTGGTGGATCGTCCTTGTCGGTACAATCTTGTCTGGACTAGGACTTTTGATCGGTCTTGTTGGGTTCTTGGGCGTGCTTGCACTTGTAGGTACAACAACAAGCTATTACGGTGCAGCTGTGACAGGATCTGTCTATGGCGGCGGATGGGTGATTAGCGCACTAGTATCACTTGCATTCACACTAGGAGCATTGATCCTGTTTGCACGCGCGGTATCACCTCTAAAGGCGCTCAAGAAGCAAGGTTGGAAGCTGTTATTCCTCGTGCTACTACTCGACACCGTATATGTTGTGCTGAACTCAATCTTTAGCTTTAGTATCATCGGCTTTATCTTTGGCATCATCTTTGGTGCAATTGGTATTGCGATTGGTGCATACTTCTTGTTCGAAATTCGTTCACACTTTGTTAGCGCAAAAGCTGCAAAAAAGTAACTATCTCTTGAGCTGACACCCCAATTAGTGTACACTTTCTAGGTGTATTGGGGCGTCGCCAAGTGGTAAGGCATCGGCTTTTGGTGCCGACATTCGGGGGTTCGAATCCCTCCGCCCCAGCCAAGAAAAATGACGAGCATTTGCTCGTCTTTTTTCTTGCCATGACGAAAGGGATTTGACTCCCGAGTGCACGTTCGGGGGCGAAAACAGTCAGCGACTGTTTGAGGGAAACCTTCCGATGAAAACTATGTTTTCAGTCGTGAAGTTTCGGGGTCGCGGAACGTGACCGAATCCCTCCGCCCCAGCCAAGAAAAATGACGAGCATTTGCTCGTCTTTTTTCTTTGTTATAGTAGACGTATGGCAGAACGACTAACTCAGGAGCAACTAGAGCAAAGATTGAGCGCCGCAGCTGCACAGGTGGCGGTCGGAGCTATCTACAAACACTATAAAGGCGACTTGTATAAGGTTATTGATTTAGTAATTATGACCGAGAGTGATGATGAGGTTGGAGTGGTCTACCAAGCTCAATACGGGGCTAAGATTTTATTTGTGAGACCTATACGTCTGTGGGGAGAGGATGTTACATACCAAGGAAAAGTTGTTAGGCGTTTTGTGGGTCTAGACTCTTAACCACGCTTAATGTTGCTATAATTATCACATGTTTTTAAAAGTAAGATACAAAGAAAATAGCGAAAAAGAACTTTCAGGTGTTGCTGTGAGCCAGTGGTCTGCCGACGGTAAGTTGAGGCTGTATATCTTGCTGCCTCGAAAGGATTCCAAAGGAAAATACTGTGAAGTTCATGTCACCCTTGAGGAAGTTGAAGAATGGAAAGCCTTGAGCGATGATGAGAGTTACAGCACGCAGCCGCTACCTGACGATACTATGCCGGTGATCGACGAAAATACACAAGAAGACCTGTATTATGTCTGGGATGACGGTGCTGAGAACCATTTTGAACGAGCAAGCCGTCTATATAAGATGTTTGAGTCAACAATTGAAGAGTTTGAAGCTCTGATAAAACGTTAATAGATAAGTGACATTGAACAAGATCCAGTTGTGACTGAGCGCGTATGCTTTGTTATACTTACTTCATGATCGAACGCATTATCTTTGACTGGAAACGAACGCTCTATGATCCTAGCGAAAAGACATTGTTACCAGGCGCAGAACAGGTGCTGAGGGAATTGGCCGAACAGTCGTTCGATATGATCTTGATTGGCAAGGGTCAAGATGATATGGATGAGGTGATTGACGCACTTGATGCGCGTAAATACTTCAGAGTTGTTCATTTTGTCGCAGCCAAGAGTGACGAGCTATTCGGACGTTACATACCACCAGAAAAGCCTGAGACGAGCTTGGTAGTGGGTGACCGCGCCCAGGGAGAGATTGCGATCGGTAAAAGTCTTGGTGCACGAGCAATTTGGGTTCGCACTGGCCAGTTTAGTGACGAAATGCCGCTTCCTGATGTGCCTCCACCCGATGAGACGATTGAGGATATTGCAAGTCTTCTGGGTTCACCGTTACTTGATCTTCAGCATCACTAGTCTTTTTTATATGTATCTTCACTAGGTCACGGATTTTTGCCATGTCAGCTTCCAGTTTCTCCGGATCGTCGTTGCTTAGGATACCGTCGACAATGAGTTTTCCGCCTTTACTAGCAAAGAGGGCAATATCACCTGACTTTGCTTTGATACCCATTGTAACGACACTTTCAAGCTGCGAGGCTTCCTCGAAACCTTCAATGGATGTGATCTCGCCTTCCTCGTCTGCATAGATGTTAAATCCGGCAGCATGTTTAATAGGAAGCCCAGGCATTATAGGTTTTTTGCCCATATGGATTGCGAGGTCGTTGTAGAAGTGATCAGTACCGTACGCCTCTTCGTACAGGGCAGCGCGGTATCCACCAATACGGGCGCCAAGTTCGATAATTTTCCAGCCCTGAGGGGTGTAATAGAGTTCGATGTGTGTGGTGGTTGATCGAAGATTAAGTGCGTGGACTGCTTTTTCTGATGCTAGAAAAGCGGCTTGGACCTCGTCGTCAGTCAGACCTACAGGGATGATATGACGATAACTATAAAAACCAGGGAGGCCAATTGAGTATGCAGTTACGACTTTAACCAGCGGCAGACAAAATACTTCGCCTTTTTCGGTAACGTACGCGTCGGTTGAGTACATGTCACCTTCCATAAATTCTTCGACGAGAACACTTGGTGTGACTTCACGGTGCTCACGTTCGTAAATATCTTCAATGAGCTGGAAGGTTGTACGAAGACATTCTTTGAGCTCATCGAGTGATTCACAACGCGTCACCAGCAAAGACGCGGAAAGGCCGCCTGGTTTAACAATAACAGGAAAGCTAAAATCATTGATTAACTCTGCAATGTTTGCGATGTCACCTGCTTCAACGTATTGGTATCTTGGTGTAAGGCTTTTGTCGTAGGTGCTTAGGCGATCACGCATCAATGGTTTTTCAAGAGACCATACGAGTGATGATTCAGAAGGCGTTGTAACGTATGGGACAAAGGGAACAACATTTTTAAAGTGATACATAGAGTTTTCGTATCGACATGTTGCAGCGAGGAGTCTGTTTATATACGGCTTAAGAACCTCTTGAATCTCATCAGGATCGTTAAGATCACAAAAAATCTCTGTAAAAAGGCCGGTCGTGTCCCGAGGGAGATCATGCTCTGTGTCGTCTTCCGCCTTTGCATAATCTCTATCGATTAACACCAGGCCTTTAAGCTCGCGACCTAGTTCTTGGGCGTGCTTATGAACAGCAGCTACAAGTTCTGGCTCGACTACGTTGATTGTCAGGATGATATCTTTATCTGACATGATCGTTCTCCTTAGGATAATTCTTATGTGTACATACAGAAACCCACATCATCTGTGGGTTGAGTCGCAAACATAGGGATTATACTCCAAAAAGTACAGGTGCACAACATGTTTTTTATAATACAGCAAACCACCTTTGCCTGAACTGCAATAATCCGTTATACTACCCGTAGATATAGCGGAGGCAGATGATGGCTGAATTAATTCAAGAAGAACGATACCCACAGGCAATTAGTGTGACGTTTCCTTGGTGGCAGGTCGCGGTAACAGGGCTTGCTGTCGGTGCATTATATTTTATTTTAACTGCTGCGATTGGTCAGTTTTTTATTGATCCGTTGTTTTGTCGTGACAGCGTGAACGCAGCGATGTGTTCTAACTCGGTAGGGGTGGCAGGCAATGTTGCGACGGTGCTTATTGCTGCTATTGGGTTGGGCGTGTTGGTAAGCCTGCGTGCGGCGCGGCCAATTGTTGTTGTGACGGTGAGCGCGATATTGTTGTGGGGGCTTTCGACGTGGACACAAGGACTTGTTTGGGCAGAAATTGTTGCATGGAGTGCTTTACTGTACGGATTGTCGTACGTGCTGTTCAGTTGGATCTGTCGGTTTAACGACAATATGTCTGTTGTTGTCGGGTCACTGTTGGTGGCGGTTGTGGCGCGCATTGTTACGACTCTTTGGTGATATACTAGTGACATGAACGAGGGCATTCTTTTAGTTATTTTGGGCGTGGTTATTATTGGATTTGGCGTTGTGCTCTATATCCTTAATCAGCGTCTGCGCGATTTGAAGGCTGGTGGCTCGGTAGAGATGATTAAGTCTGACGTCACAGAACTGACGCGTGGTATCGCTGCTTTGCAGCAAACGATGGGTGATAAGTTGGAACATAACAACACCAGTATGCAGTCGTCAATGCAAAAGCAGCTGAGCGAGAGCGCAAAGTTGGTTGCCGATGTGACCCAGCGTTTGGCAAAGTTGGACGAGACGAATCGGCGCGTTGTTGATGTTGCAGACGAGCTAAAGACATTACAGAACGTGCTACAGAACCCGAAGCAAAGGGGTGTGTTTGGTGAATATTACTTGGAGTCGGTACTTGATAACATTTTGCCCTCCAAGAACTACAAGATGCAGTATAAGTTTAAGGATGGCGAGATCGTGGACGCAGTGGTGTATCTGGATAAAGGGCAGATTTTGCCAATAGATAGTAAGTTCAGTCTGGAAAACTATAACCGTATGGTTGGCGAGAGTAATAAGCAAGAGCGTGAGAAGCTGCTGGCTAAGGTGCGTACAGACTTAAAGGGGCGTATTGACGAAACGAGTAAATATATTCGACCAGCCGAAAACACAATGGACTTGCTTTTATGTTTATCCCGAGTGAGTCGCTGTATTATGACTTATTGATTGGTGACGTGGGTACCGGGTCTAGCGCACGTGATTTGATTGAATACGCCTTTCGCGACAAGAAGGTGATTATTGTCAGTCCAACGAGCTTCATGGCGTATTTGCAGACAGTGTTGCAGGGCCTTCGTAGTTTGCAAATTGAAGAACAGGCGAAAGACATTCAGATTCGCGTTGGTCAGCTTGGTCAGCACATCGGCAAGTTTGATAGCTTTATGCAAAAGCTTGGTGGCGCACTCAGTACGACAGTAAACCACTACAATGCTGCACACAAAGAACTAGGCAAGGTTGATAAAGACGTCGTCAAGATTGCAGGTAACGTGCCATCAGTTGAGCCGCTGCTGATTGATAAACCTCGAACGGATGAGTAGAAAGAGCACTTATAAAACACCCCGCGTAACGCGGGGTGTTTTATATAGTGAGTGGTAAGAACTAGTCTTTGCCACCATCACTTTCAACTCGCAAGAGGTCTTGCAAGATGAAACCGATAACTCCACCAACGATTGGAGCAAGAACGTAAATGGCTAGTGGCCACATTTCGAACTTCAATGCTTGTAGTGATAACGCTACAGCTGGGTTGATGATTGCGCTTCCGCCGATGTAAGAGGCAGCTGATGCAGCAAACAATAGTGCAGCAAAGATACCAAGACCAACAGTGAATGCTGATGCAAGGCGGTCACCTTTGATACGAAGTGCAGTTGCAACTGCAAAACCAAGGATCAATGTACCAACGAGTTCTGCAAAGAACACGTACCATTCTTTACCAACTGGGATTGTAGCTGCTTGGAACAGAGTTGTTGCAGGGTAACCTGCAGCAGTTGATTGTGCAGCACCACCGATGAATGCGTTCAATAGTCCAAGAGCAGCAAGTGCACCAAGGAACTGAGCAACGATGTAACCAACAGCACGAAGGCCACTGATCTTGCGTGTTACCCATGCACCAATTGACATTGCAGGGTTAAGATGAGCACCTGAGAGCGTACCAACAAGCAGTACAATACCAGCGATTGCAAACAATACGATGATTGGTTGGCCTTGACCTGTAATAACAGCCGCAGCAAGCAAGAATGTACCGATGAACTCTGCAACAAGGGCGCCGATAAATGGTGCACGCTTGAGCG
>JAKQOF010000071.1 GCA_029565375.1 bacterium | reverse complement strand
ACCAAGTGTCATGAACGGCATCAGGCTAGGAGATGACTCCAGCCTATCTGAAGAAACCAACTGGATCAAGTTAATTGGCAACGAGGGCTTCCACCCACAATCATCCGCACACAAACTAGAGACAACGACGATTTTTGCTTCCGTATCTGATCTCCTCACATATAGTCACTGCCCCGGTCAAGAAATAGCCTGCCCAAATCTAAGCACAAATGCGCCCGACCCATCATCATACTGGTTGCCAGATGGTACAACGCACGACTATGCCTCACAACGTATCGCAGAATTTATCAGTGATCAGGCAGACGCAACGAACCCAAGAGAGAAAACAGTTAACCTCACCGACTATGCCTTTTTACCAGGTTCATCGGTTAAAGCAGAGATCCATTCCGAGCCAATCGGCCTAGGTACGTTCACTTCGACTACAACTGGTGCGCTCAATGCAAATATCGAGCTGCCTGCAGACCTCAGCGAAGGTTTTCACACCATATATTTGTATGGTACGTCTTACTCGGGAGAGGATATTAATTTGTACCAAGTGATTAAATATCAGCTGCCAGATAGCGACGACCGTGAGCCAACTGACGTCGCTGTAGTACAAAGTGAAAGTAATGATAAAATTACCCTGTCATCCATAGGCGCTGTCCAGCCAGCCCAACAGATAGTAAGCAATGTCTCGGATACACAAAGCTCTACTGGGACCAGCTCAAACGGTCAAGCTAGACCAAGTAATACCCAGTCTACGCCTAGATTTCGCGATCTGTCGTCTGTATTCACGTCAATTCGCGACAGTGAGATAGAAACAAATACCTTCGCTATCCCAGTGCTAGCATTCTTGTTCATGGGCACAGGCATGGCCGTCTATGCGCGTCTTCGACGTGGTCGCTAACTAGAGATTATGGGCAGATTCGTACCAATTACCATGAGTTTTGTCACGACAGTCAAGTCTCAAAGATAGTCTCCCAACTCCCGTTGCCACATCTACGCCATAGTTTTCGTTGTAGTAAGAACCTTTTGGAGGAACAGGCTGCGCAATCTCAATACTATAACGACAGAAAATTGAGTCATTCGTAGATGTACGATAGTGTTTTTCTGCAACGCTAGTCAAAAACTTCACACCAAAATCATTGACAGGCAACTTAGTGAGCACTGTTGACTGCTTGAGCATAGACGAAGTATCGATTAAGTCGTAATACTTTTCCTGTAAAGAGTTCAGTTGGCTAACTGAAACGATAGGTTGCTCAGTTGATATAATAGTGCCGCAATAATAACTGCCGGTAGGCCATGGGCCGCTATACTCTGGTTCGCACTTCGCCTCATACGTCCATGTCTCTATGCCACCGGATTTTGCTTTCAGCTGGCCGTACAGCTCGCGTGATTGTTGATCGAGCTTATCAAATTTAGTCTTTTCAAACTGATCAAATACCGGATCCAGCAGTGTTGTAACAACGAGATACAAAATGAATAGTACCGGCACCGCCGCAACAATCAACAAGACATTCCTGAGAGTGTGCTTACGTTTTGGGACGTTTTTCGCCATGCCTCGACTATAGCATAACCATAATGACCAAAAAATCCCTATTTTTAACTTGCTACTATACGTTCGTTGCACTCGTACCGCTTATCAGCGAACCGAGCACAAAATTGACGATTGCGTAGGCAAGAAAACATACAACCAGGCCGACAATGGCATACAAAATGGTGTTGCGGGCTGCCGTGACGGCTGCGTCGCTACCACCTGACGTTGCGTAGCGCAGACCACCGAATATCAACATCAGCACGCTCAGCGCACCCACAACAAACAGGAGGAGGTTGCTGATACTGGTGAGAATGCCGGTCGCACCAAACAAATACATCGGCTGAACGTCGCCACGGGCTGCGTTGGCACCGCCCAGCATGGTCATTTGGTTAACCGCAAACAGGGGTGTCGCAAAGACAAGCGGAAGAACAGCCACGCTTAAAAGGGTAGATACATACAAAAGACGCATTGTGGATCGCTTGCTCATACCGCAACTCCCATTGCTATATAACAATAATTATATTGTAGCAAATATAGTGCCTAAAATAAAATACAGCCCTGGTGGAGCTGTATTTTACATGGCGGAGAGGGAGAGATTCGAACTCTCGGTACCATTGCTGACACGACAGTTTTCAAGACTGTTCCCTTAAACCACTCGGGCACCTCTCCGTACAAACGTGGTTACGACGACCATCATAACAGATACAGATCGCCTAGTCGAGAGTCTGGCGAGCAACAACTGCAGCCCATATCTGGGTTGCCCCTGCGTCTTTGAGTGCCTTGGCAGCATATTTTACTGTCGCACCGGTAGTGATAACGTCATCGACAAGCAAGTATACCGTGTTCTTTGCAACATCACCTCTTACAGCAAAGGCAGCTTTTGCCTGGGCCTCGCGAACAGCTGCTGAGGCCTGGCGTTGCTTGGTCTTGGTTACTCGAACAAGCAACCGACGAAGCGGCAACTGACGTTTACGGGCGATATAGCGCGCTAATAGCAGTGTATGGTCATACCCGCGTTGTCGAATGTGTGACGCAACGGTAGGGACGGGAACAATCACAACATTAGCCGGTAAGTCAGGCACAGTCGCCAGCAACAGATCACCAAGGTCCTTGTATGCAGAGCGAACTCGTTCGAACTTATAGAGGCCAATCAGACGCTGCAACGTGCCCACGCGTTCACCAACACACCATGCTCGCTCGTATGGTAGGCGACATGATCCACAAATACCTCGCTCACCACAGGGCTTTTGACATCTGATACAAACAGTTTTTAATTCACTAATGATGTCATATTTACAATTACCACACAATGTACTGCCAACTTTGCCGCAGCCGCAGCAGAGGTGAGGGGCGATAACCGAAAGCATTCTGTCTATCATTGTGTTTTTTACGTTTACCCTGCCTAATTAGTTGCATTATAACGCATATGATGGTTATAATGTGAGAGACTATACGGATAGTAGAGCCTAGAGAAAGTGGAGGATATCATGGCCCGGAAACAAAACGACGATTTATTGATCGAGGACGAGCTGGCAGCAGCTTTTCTGAACGACGACGACCTAACGACAACTAACACAGCGACCGTTGCGAGCGTGAGCGAAGACACTTGGGACGAGAGCGAAGAAGAGTTCCCAGGACAGCTTGCTGTCGACGTGTACGAAACCGAGGACCGATTGGTCGTCAAGGCTCGTACAGCTGGTGTAAACAAAGAAGAGCTTGATGTCAGCATTAGCGACGGCATCTTGACCATCAGCGGTACACTATCAAGCGGTGACGAGACAGACGCAACCAACTGGCACATTCAAGAATGTTACTGGGGCGAGTTTAGCCGCACCTTGGCACTACCTGTCAGTGTAAAAGAAGACGAAGTAGAAGCAGTCCTTAAAGACGGCGTCCTCTCAATCTCATTTACCAAGGTAAAACTTGAGCAAGCAAAGAAGATCCAAGTACTTTAGTACACCTGATCACCCAAATAAGACCTCGCACACCACGAGGTCTTATTTATTTACAAATCACCATTTTATGTTCTGCAGAGGTCCGTCCCTTGCTCAGCTAAGATTCAGAATAACGATAACTATTTACTCAAGTAAAACGTTTGCTATAGTAAAAATATGCCGGGTAGGAACATTCGCAAAGTCGATGTGGCAGATAGTTATTATCATGTCTATGCTCGTGGTGTGAACAAACAAAGAATCTTTTTAGATCCTGCAGATTACACATACTTTTTAGCACTCCTGAAAAGATATCTCTCTCGGTCTGATACAACGACCGCAAGAGGTGTGGTATTCCCGAAGCTTTATCAGGACATTGAGCTACTAGCTTTTTGTTTGATGCAAAATCACTTTCACCTCTTGGTATACCAGATTAACGAGGAAGGGATGGTGAAACTCATGCGTCGTATCATGACGTCATATAGTGGCTATTTCAATAGAAAGTACGAGCGCACAGGGCCCTTATTTGAAAGTCGATACCGTGCATCCCGCGTTGATAACGAATCATATCTCCTTCATATTAGCCGTTATATCCACCTCAATCCTGCTGATTGGCAAAACTACAACTATTCGTCGCTGAGGTCATACTTAGGTGCTGCCGCTCAAGATTGGCTGGTGATAGAGCGTATAACAAACCTCTTTACTTCTCGTAGCGACTATCTTCAATTCCTGGAAAGTTATGAGCAAAACAAAGCCGAACTCGATATCATTAAGCACGTATTAGCTAATGAAAGCTAACTAAATTGCGATCTAGTTATATATTGTTCTTATCCGTTTACCGATAAGCTGAGAACTTGCTGAGCAGAGGACGGACCTCTGCA
>JAKQOF010000068.1 GCA_029565375.1 bacterium | reverse complement strand
CCTACATGAGCAAGGAAGTTGGTCGTATTTGGGTTGATGCACCGGTGAAACTGGACTGGGACATCGCCGACATTAATGATATCGATCTTGGTAAAGTAGAGGACATCTTGAAACGTCTTGAGTTTCACTCGTTGATTAAGCGGTTACCGAAGCACATGCAGCTTCATCCTATTGGTCAGGTCACTACAACAACGCATCCTGCGATTGTGCCACTCATACATACAACGTGGCCCGGGACAGTAAGCATTGATGGTCCAGTTATATTGCAGGTTGTTGATGATACTGTGTGGCTTTCACAGAACAGTACTACCATAACGAGCAGCAAGATTGCTGACCTGGATAGAAGCGTGTGGCGCGTGTTTGAACTGGCGACAGTTATTAGTTATGACAGTAAAATACTGTATCATCAGTTGGCAGCCCACAATGTCTTTGTGCGCTTTGGCGAACTGCATGATATTCACCAGGCCGCCTTTCTGATTAATCCACTGACGCGAGATCGTTCGCTCTCAGGCCTGATCGGTGAAGAGCTTATCGATGACCCATCAACAAGTGCAGCTGCCATATGGCGATTATATGACGAGCAGATGATAGCGTTCGAGGCAGAGCCAAAGATTGCCACCATAGCCAAGGATTTTGATTTTCCATTAACATATATTTTGTTTTTGATGGAACACCGTGGTATCAAAATTGATCCAAAACTCTTGGCAGATATGAGTGCAGAACTGGGTGATGAGCACAAAAAATTGGAACAAGAAATGTATGCGATGGCAGGGTATGACTTTAATATTGCCAGCCCTGCGCAATTATCAGAGGTGTTATTTACTAAGTTGCAGCTACCAACAGCAGGTATTAAAAAGGGCAAAACGGGCTATAGCACCGGCCAAAAGGAGCTGGATAAACTGCGTGGTCAACATCCGATCATTGAATTAATCGAACGCACGCGTGAGTTGGCAAAACTCAAGAACACGTATGTTGATACGTTGCCAACAGTTGCCGACAGTCATCAGCGCATTCATACCACGTTTAACCAAGACGTCGCCGCAACGGGACGCCTGAGCAGTATCAACCCGAACCTACAAAACATCCCCGTGCGCACAGACCTTGGTCGCAAGATTCGCGAGGCGTTTGTGCCAGACAAGGGTAACATTTTTATTAGCGCAGACTATTCACAGTTTGAGCTACGTCTGGCAGCGATTTTAGCTGGTGACAAGGAGATGATCGCTGACTTTAATGGTGACGTTGATATTCATACCAAGACCGCCAGCGAGGTATATGGCATTGCCATGGATGAGGTCACAAAGGCGCAGCGACGCGACGCCAAGGTGATTAACTTCGGTGTGCTATATGGCATGAGCCCACATGGGTTGAGCGCGGCAACGGGTATGAATTTTATTGAGGCAAAGAAGTTTATCGACCGCTACTTTGAACTGCGTTCACCAATCCGTGCCTATATTGATACAACGCTTGCAAACGCTCGGACAAATGGCTACGTCGAAACATATTTTGGACGTCGACGTCCAACGCCTGATATTCACAGCAGTAACTTTATGGTACGTCAGGGTGCCGAGCGCGCGGCAGCCAATATGCCAATACAGGGGACTGAGGCCGATTTGATGAAACTCGCTATGTTGGAAGTTGATAGACAACTCGGTGATCTTGGTGAGCAAATCCTGCAAATACACGACAGCATTTTAATCGAGGCACCAAAAGAGAACGCTGAAAAAATTGCTAACATCTTGCAGACGGTTATGGAGGGTATTGCGCCCCAATTGGGCATCAAATTGAAGGTAGACGTGAGTATTGGTGCAAACTGGGGCGAGCTGTAGTCTTGATTGACACGCACCCCTAAAGATACTAAGGTTATTGTATGGCTACCTACAGAAATTCTCGTATCATTCCCATCGCACTCGTACTTATTATTGTTGCTGTTGCAATCGCCGCGTTAGTATCACTTGCACGCGCTGTCTTTTTTTCGGGTAGTACACAATCAACAACCACGCAAGTTGATGTCAGCAAAGAGGCGCTTGTGTCATCAACGGCTGATAGGTCAGTTCGCATGACCGTTCGTGGCACTATCGTGGCAGACGAAGATTTTCGGTCATATCAAATTAGTGTTAGCCCATCGAGTCGTTCACTCACGACCTTTACTGGGTACCTTGATAAACGTATTGATGGCGTCCAGTTGAGCAATAATGTCACGGCGTACGAGGAGTTTGTCTTTGCGCTCGATCGAGCTAACCTTGCAAAGGGAACGGAGCTGAGCGGTGACAAGAACGACATTCGCGGCATTTGTGCGACAGGCTTGGTGTATCAATTTGAAATTTTAAAAGACAACTCATCTGTAAAAACATTGTGGACATCGACGTGTAAGGGCTCAAGAGGATCGCTTGATGCTAACTTGACTCAGTTGACACAGTTGTTCACCAGCCAGATACCGACCGCAAACACATTGATATCAAAGATACGTTTATAATAGAAACAAAGGAGGTTGTATGGCTATAAAAGCAATAATTTTCGATTGTTTTGGCGTCCTTGTGACGGACGGCAAGGGGTCACTAAAGATAGATTTTCCTGAACACGCGCAGGAACTTCACGATCTTTTTATGCGGTCTGATTATGGTTACATTACATCTGATGAATTAGAGGCACACGTCACTGACTTGCTTGGGATATCGCTTGAAGACCGTCGGGCGCGATACGAACGCGAGAATGTATTGAACGAGTCTGTTATCAACTGGATTCGTGACCTGCGCGCTGCAAACGAATACAAGGTTGGGCTGCTCAGCAATGTACGTCGAGGTGGACTTGACGACTTTTTGCCACGAAGCCTACGTGATGAGCTGTTCGAGCAAGTTATTCTGTCCGGTGAGGTAGGCATCACAAAGCCAGCACAAGAAATATTTGAGATGATGGCAGATCGACTGGGCGTGCAGCCGCATGAATGTATCATGATCGACGATTTGATGAAGAATATTGATGGCTCACAACTTGCTGGCATGCAGGCAGTCTTGTATACACACACTCAGGATGCACAGGCTGGGGTTGCTCGCATTATAGAGGAACAACGTGCCTGAACTCCCAGAAGTCGAGACGGTACGCCGTGGCCTAGAGTCGCTGATTATCGGTAAAGTCATCCGTCAAACAATTCATGACACGCCAAAGAGTTTCCCCAACAGCCC
The DNA here is from genome assembly GCA_029565375.1 of bacterium. Lineage (GTDB taxonomy): Bacteria > Patescibacteriota > Saccharimonadia > Saccharimonadales > Saccharimonadaceae > UBA1547. Next base: position 7,036 of record JAKQOF010000068.1, on the reverse strand, counting down.
AGCAGACGTCGAGGCATTTATGCACAGGGCATCAATCATTGCTGTTCGTCGTCGTGCAAAAGTACTGCTTATTGATCTTTCGACAGATTATACGTTGGTGATTCATCTTAAGATGACAGGACAGCTTGTGTACGTTGGCGAGACGCGCTTTGGTGCAGGTCATCCCAATGACAGTCTGGTGAATCAGCTGCCTGACAAGTCGACACGGGTGACAATTATGTTTGACGACAACTCGCAGCTTTTCTTTAATGACCAACGAAAATTCGGCTGGATGAAGCTTATCCCTACGGTCGAGGTGCCGAATATTGATTTTATGAAGAAGGTCGGCCCCGAACCACTCGAAGCTGACTTTACGATGAAGCAGTTTGCCGAGCGTTTTACGCGGCGTGCAAACACGTCCATTAAAGCCGCGCTGCTTGACCAGTCGGTTGTCGCAGGTATTGGGAACATATATGCCGACGAATCGTTATGGGGCGCAAAGATTCATCCAAAGCGATTGGTCAAGACGATAACAAAAGCCGAGTTCGATACGTTATATACAGAACTACGTATGGTGATGAACCTTGCAATCGAAAAGGGAGGAAGTAGCAATCATACCTACGTGGATGCTGAGGGCAAGCGGGGGAGTTATATGGACTTTGCACGCGTGTTTCGACGCGAAGGTTTGGAGTGTCCACGATGCCACGCGACGATTATCAAGTTCAAGGCAGCAGGACGCGGCACGCACATTTGCCCTCATTGCCAGCTACTCTAGGGTATACTAAACACATATGATAACGTTACTATCCGGCGATAATACATTCGAGATTGAGCAAGAGCTGGTAGCTATCGTTCGTGATTTTGATGGCATTGCCGAAAGGATTGATGGCGCAGAGCTTGAACTTCGCCAACTCCCTGACCTTATGATGGGCGGCACGTTGTTTGCTGACAAGCGCTTGATTGTGATTAAGAATTTATCTGAGAACAAGGCCGTGTGGCCGTACTTTGGTGACTGGATAGCTCGTATCTCCGATGACATTAGCATCGTACTTGTTGAAAGCAGACCGGACAAGCGAACTACTACCTATAAAGAGTTAAAAAAAGTCGCCCAAGTGATTGATTGCGTACCGTGGACTGACCGTGACGAGGGCAAGGCTGTTCGGTGGGTGAGTGAGCAAGCGGTAGCGATGAATGTCAAACTGAACACAAAAAGTGCTCAACTGATCGTGCACCGCGTTGGTCTTGACCAATGGGCGTTATATCACGCACTCGATAAGCTAGCGCTTCTTGACGGGGTAACAGATCAGGTAATTGAGCAGGTGATTGACGCAACACCATCTGATAACGTTTTTAATTTGTTTGACGCCGCGTTAAAGGGTAATTCACAAAAGGTTGCATCAATGGTTCAGACACTTGAACTCACAGAAGACCCGTATCGTCTATTTGCACTACTATCTAGCCAAGCGTTTCAGCTAGCCGCTGCGGCCGTCGCAGAGCCCAGTGATAACGCCGCGAAAGATTTGGCTATTCATCCGTATGTTCTTTCGAAGTTACAACCTGTTGCAAAGCAAAAGGGAAGAAGCGGTGCAAAAAAGATCATCACTATTTTTGCAGAAGCCGATGATGACATGAAGCTATCACGGGCTGAGCCGTGGCTGCTAATTGAACGCGCGTTACTAAAAGTTGCCTCATTATAAAAAAACGCCGCAATCGCGGCGTTTTTTAAACAATAATGAGGTATTACTTAGTTGTTTTCTTTGCAGGAGCTTTAGTCGTAGCAGGCTTTTTTGCTGTCGCTGTTTTAGCAACTGGCTTTTTTGCAGCAGCAGGCTTTGCGGCAACTTTTTTCGCAGGTACAGCTTTTGCAACAGCGGGCTTTGCAGCAGGTGCTTTTACAGCAGCTTTTTTGCCAGTTGAGAGTTTAACGCCAGCAGCTTTAGCGATCTTTGAAAGATTTGCTTTGCGACGTGCAGCAGTGTTCTTCTTTAGCAAGTTTTTCTTTACGGCAGTGTCAATCTCACTCTGAGCAGCAGAGAGAGTTGCAGCTGATGGCTTGTCCATGAATGCTTTGACGGCTGTCTTGATATCGCGCTTGATACCGACGTTACGTGCGTTGCGCTTGATGGTCTGTTTTGCGCGTTTGATTGCTGATTTGATAATTGGCATACTGTTCCTTTAGCTCTTTAAACTGATTGATTATAGTCAAGGGGTGATTATAGGGGAAAAGACATACTTTGTAAAGAGGTGACGAGTTGTTGACGACTGTAAACCTCTTATGGTATAGTGTGGACAAACTCTAGAACGCTAGATTAAAACAAAAAACACATAGGTACACCACCATGAATGACGTCAAAACAAAGCAAGAGATCGTCGATAAGATTCAATCATCGACCAATGTTTTGGTTACCGTCAGCAATGATCCGTCGGTTGATGAACTATCAGCTGCGCTTGCATTGACCGTTATGCTCAACAAGCTTGGCAAACACACGACAGCGATTTTCAGCGGTGCAGTGCCACCAGCCATTACCTTCCTTGATCCTCAAAAGACGTTCGAATCCTCAACAGACAGCTTGCGCGACTTCATCATTGCACTCGATAAAGAGAAAGCCGACCATTTGCGCTATAAGGTTGAAGGTGACATGGTCAAGATCTTTATCACGCCATATCGAACAAAAATTACCGACGAAGACCTACAGTTTAGCCAAGGTGATTACAATGTCGAGCTTGTTCTTGCATTAGGTGTAGAGAACCAATCACATCTTGACGGTGCGCTTGAAGCACATGGTAGCATCTTGCATGATGCGACAGTAGTGACATTGAGTGTTGGCGACACATCGAGCAGTCTTGGAAGTATTGACTGGCACGACGAGAAAGCTAGCAGTTTGAGCGAAATGTTGGTTGAACTTGCCGACACGCTTAAAGCTGATACGCCACTTCTTGACGAGCAAATTGCGACCGCACTTTTGACGGGTATCGTTGCCGAGACTGATCGTTTTAGTAATACGCGGACTTCATCAAAAGTAATGACAATTGCCGCACAATTGATGGCAGCCGGTGCTGATCAACAACTGATTGCTGCAAAACTGCAAGAATCACATACTATCGGTGCCAAACCAGTACTAAACGGGGCAGTGACAATGAACGGCTCAAACGCTGATCAAGCGACACCACTGTCTGATGGTTTTTCTATTGATCATGGCGAAGAAAGTCCAGTCACCCCACCTGTAGAGGAAGCAACTTCGTCTTCAGAATCTAGTCCAGAACCTGTCGTTCAGAATGCCTATGCAGAGGCACTAGAACCCGCCGCACCATCAGGTGACCCTGTCGTAAAAATCGCCGATGCATACGCTCTTGACCCAGAAGCACCAGTAGAGACCGCACCAGTAGAGACGACGCCGAGCGTTGAGCCATTACTTGGTGGAGTCGAAGTGCCTGCCCCAGCGCCTGTGGCGGCCGAGCCAGTTCAAGCACCAGTCGTCGCTGAACCTGCTCCAGCCGAAGACATCAGCAAGCATTCGTATTTAAGTGACGCACCGACATATAACGCACCTATGAATGGTGCAACACAACCAAATGGTGAAGCAGGTGTTGACATCTTTGCTACTGGGCAACCTGCGCCACAACCAACCATCGCACCTGATGCTGCTATTCCTCCAACTGACGCACCTGCGCCAGCAACACCAGACCTGTCTGGTACGCGTGACGAATCTTCACGTGATGATGCACTTGCTGCAGTACATGCGTCATACGACGGCACTGTGCCCGCTGCACAACCATTCAGTCCTGCGCCAGGCATTACTTTGCCACCTCCACCACCATTACCTGACTTCTCGGCGTTGCCAACTGCGGCACCTGTTGCCTCTGCGTATGCGCTTGATCCATTGCCTCCACAACCAACGGCTGCACCAGCTGCTGAACCCGCACCAGCACCGTCATCCGACCCAGCACAGTTTAGAATTCCTGGTCAATAACCCACGTACTGTATAATCACCTTGATATGGTTGATGGAACGATTCTTATTGATAAGCCCGCTGAAATGACAAGTTTTGGTGTTGTTGCACGTGTTCGGCGATTACTGTCCGAACAACAAGGTAAAAAGGTAAAAGTCGGCCATACTGGCACGCTCGATCCATTTGCAACAGGTCTTATGATCATTGTCGTTGGCAAAGAGTGCAAGAACGCCGAGCACTACAGCAAGCTTGATAAAACCTACGAAGCCACGATACGCTTGGGACAAAGCTCAACAACAGGTGACCCCGAAGGAGAAATAACTGACACATCCAGTCGTGTACCGACACACGAAGAAGTCGTGGCCGCTTTGAGTCAGTTTACTGGTTTAGTTACTCAACGACCTCCCATCTATAGCGCGATTAAAATCGATGGCCAGCGTGCATACAAACTTGCTCGAGAAGGTAAGGCACCAGATATGCCAGAACGTCAGATTACTATTCACAGCCTTGACCTGGTCGACTACACCTACCCGGAACTAAAGATCCGCACACATGTCAGCAGTGGTACCTATATTCGCACATTAGCGGAAGATATTGGGCATGTTTTGGGTACAGGTGCCTACTGCTCGCAGCTTCGCCGGACAACAATAGGTGAGTGGAAGATCGAAGGCGCACAGACGCTTCAAGAATTTGGCGTACTTAACCCTTGAAACCTGTGTAAAACTTTGCTATAGTACAAAGCTGATGATTACAGCAGACAACAAAGCCAAAGCACAAGCTTTGACACAAGTTCACAAAACCGACGTTGGTTCGCCTCAGGCACAAGCGTCAGTTTTAACGACTCGTATCAAAGAGATTACGGCACATTTGCAAAACAACAAGCACGACCACATGGCTCGTCGCGGTCTTATTCAAATGGTTGGCCGTCGCAAACGACTTCTGAAATACCTTGAAAGCAAGGACTTCGACGCTTACAAAGCAACAGTCGCAGCCCTCGGCCTACGTAAATAACAAAAACTCCGCAATTGCGGAGTTTTTTTATAATGACGATTCAACGAAAACAGGTTGTGTGTCGTTGATGTATCGCGCAATATCAACGTGTTTCAAAAAGTCGGGGAGTATGTGCTCGGCGTGTGGGTCAACAAAACCATACGATTCAACTTCAATCTCGCCATGTGATGTCGCGGACAAATCAATGGTCTGATACTCATCTACATTTTCGATATTGAAAAAGAACTCCAGCTGTTCGCGGGTGCCGTCGTGGAATTGTTGGATAAAAAGCAGTTTACCGATAACCGGCGCGATGCCTGTTTCTTCAATCATCTCGCGGCGTAGGCCTTCAGTTAGTGATTCTCCCGGATCAAGCCCGCCGCCAGGTGTACACCAAAACTGGTTTGGACCAACGTTATTTTTCAGTTGCTGTCCAAACAGCTTGCCGTCTTTAAAAATGATTCCGCGCACGTTGATTCGTCGTTCTTGCATACACCTACTATACGACAAAAGCACAAAAGGTATGGGCGTGGTGGCGAGATTTGCTGTATAATAGATGACTATGAGTACGACTTACATACCCGGCGTTTGCAACATAGGACCAGCCGAAATAAAGCTTCGAAAAACTTCCGGTATCGTCGGTTTATACGTCACCGTTATCCTATTCGCTATCTTTATGGTGAGTGGCATTGCAGCGCCGTGGCGTTTGCTGATATTTATTCCTGCAGTTATTTCAGCGTCTGGATACTTGCAAGCGCACTTTCATTTTTGTGTACGATTTGGCACCATGGGACTATTCAACATGGGCAACACGCTCACAGAGCACGAGACAGTTGAACAAGCAACGTACCGCCGCAAAGATCAGCGTAAGGCGCTTATTATTGCGGGCCTTTCAGGTGGCATCGCTGCTGTCGTGACGGCCTTTGTCTTTATCCTCCCATAACAGGGAAAGGTAGCGTATAATAGGAGAGTACATCAAGCAACGCCCCAGGCTGTTTTAAGTGGTGGATACAGGAATTCTTTTTCAAAGAACCTCTGCACCCGTTACTTAGACAAATGTCTGGGTTAAAAAAGGAGGCATATATGCCAGTTATTAACCCTTATGGAAAAGACATCATCAAGGTCGAAACGACACTTGCTGGAAAGCCACTGACGCTCGAAGTCAACCGCGTTGGTTTTCGTACCACTGCAAGCGTCCTCGTAACCTACGGCGAAACAGTCGTTCTTGGTACCGCAATGGTCAGCAAGCAAGCAATCAGCGGCATGGACTACTTCCCATTGTCTATCGACTACGAAGAGAAGTTCTACGCGAGCGGCAAAATTAGCGGCAGTCGCTTCGTCAAACGTGAAGGTCGCCCAAGCGACGAGGCAATTTTGATTGGTCGTTTGATTGACCGTCCAATTCGTCCATTGTTTCCAAAGGGCTATCGCCAAGAAGTCCAAACAGTTGCAACCGTTCTTTCAATGGATCCAACCTTCCGCCCAGACATGGTCGCAATGATCGCAGCATCAGCTGCACTCACACTCACTGGTGCACCATTTGACGGTCCTGTGGCTGGTCTCCGTGTCGCACAGGTTAACGGTGAATTTAAAGCATTTGCTTCGGCCGAAGAGCGCGACGCAAGCATCCTTGATCTTGTTGTTGCTGGTACAGCCAGCGGTATCACTATGGTTGAAGCCGGTGCAAATGAAGTATCTGAAGACGTTGTTGCAGATGCACTTGCATGGGCATACGACGCATACCAACCGGCAATTGCCGCACAGGTTGAGCTGGCGAAAAAAGTTGGTGTCGCACCGCTTGAGTACGAGCTTATCTTGCCAAACGAAGATATCCAAAAAGCTGTTGACGCATGGGTAGATGGCAAACTTGGTGAAGACATTCGTTTGCCATACCCAGAGCGTAACGAACTTGTGTCCACGCTGCGCGACCAATTCCATGCTGCAATGGCGGAGAAACTTGGTGATGACGAATACAAGTCACTTCGCGGCGAATACGATGAAGCATTCCAAATGGCCTTACATTATGACGTGCGCAAAGGTATTGTTGAACATCAGCTGCGTCCAGACGGTCGCAAGCTCGATGAGATTCGTCCACTTTCAAGCGAAGTAGGGGTATT
>JAKQOF010000063.1 GCA_029565375.1 bacterium | reverse complement strand
GCCTGCTGTGAGCGGACCAAACGATTAAAAAGCGAACTCTTACCGACGTTCGCTTGACCAATAATCGCAACTGTTGGGAGTTTTGAAGCCATAACTTTGGCTAATTATAACAGAGGTAATGTATTTTTGCGAGCATAAGCGAGTTAGATACGCTTACCTTTCGAGCGTCGCCTGGAACAAGTGCGGGTCGTTTATGCAGATCGTTAACATAGCCTTATATGCGGATCTGTTGATGCCGGTTAGTTGACCTTCACAAAACGACGCATTGACTGCGACGAGTTGACTGGAATCCAGGTGACCTTGATCGTATGCGTCACGTCGTGAATCTAACATGAGCTTAATGTACGCAGGTATCGATAAACCCGACTCTTCACTAATTTCGAATTCATCGAGGTGGTAATCGACACTAACAGCTGGAAGTGGCTTTAGTCCTACGGCTACTTCGATACGCTTTGCGGTATGTACTTCTTCATGGGTAACGGCTGAGAGCATATTAAAAGAAGCATGGTTGTACATACTTTTGTTTAATCGTTCGATCGAGAAGCCATTTAGAGCGGCTTTTGCCGCACCAGCGTACATAAAACGTGGGATAACTGCCATCCCACCAGTAACGGACCGATGTCCAAACTCTTCACCAAGATCATCTGTTGCACGGACACGACGGAGTAGCTCACTTCCCATCTCATCATAGGCTTTTTCGCTTCCAGGTGTCGCATCATATTCAGGCGGGTTACTTTCCCATGACTGAGCATGCTCGCCAAGTGCTGCTTTGAATCGTAAGACCCCTTCGGGGCTAAATCTTGTAGTTGGCATGTTGATGCATTCGTTTGAAATAACTATTGTGTAATATCACACATATAGGGAAAATTTTGCTCATTATAACAGCACTAATACGGTTTTGCGAGCATAAGCATGTCGCTACTAATCAAGATAATGGAACGTACGGAGTGCCAGCTCGCCAGACCAGACGGCAAACTGACGGAACACTGGTAATGGATTGACTGTCATCGTCTCATAATCCCCTGCAGCTGGACATCCATCTGGTTCAGGTTTTACGTGTGCACCCGGAATAATCGCTGTGTAATCATCATTTGGCATGTAGGCATTACCTGGCTGTGCAAGAAGTGTATGAATGCTCGTTCGATTTCTTAGCTCGTCATCTTTTTTATAGCCATGCATTGCCATCAGTGCTAATGTTTCGATTGTTGTTGGTTGCTTGAAGATATTGAGAGCTTGATCAAAGGATAATGGGTGCGGTATTCTTTCGAGAGCGCCTTCAATAAAATACGCAGCATCTCTTACCCCATCCGCAAAGATCGCATTGTTTCGTGCAGGTGCGGGACTGCCGAACTCATCCTCGTAGCGATCCACTACAGCATTGAAAGCAAAATATCCAAGAAGTGATCTGTTATTTTGCTTTCTTGCACCGCTGACTAGCTCAGCTACGGGTACTCGTTTGACGGCAAAAGCCATTAACTTGCTGCTTTCAGCTAGCTTTACTGCAGGGCTATCTTCTTTATCTGGCATTGACATAACTAAAAAAACATTATACTAATTTTAGTCTTGTTATGCAAGAGTAACGCAGCTACACGGCAGCGACTACTTCATATGTGCCTGGTTGTATGTCACCGAGTGTGTAGTTGCCAAAGTTTGTTCGGTGTAGTTTGGTGACGGTGTATCCAAGTGCACCAAAAGTTCGGCGAATCTGGCGGTTGCGACCCTCTTTCATGGTGACAATCCAGCTTTTGCGGTCCTGGTCGTTCATGCGTTCGAGTTGCAAGACACTGTTGCCATCTTCGAGATTGATGCCATGATCGTTAATCATTTGTTGGTGAAGCGGCGAAAGTTCTTGGTCAAGACGGACGTTGTATATTTTGGTTTTCGCAAACTTGGGATGAGTCATTTGGTAGGCAAAATTGCCGTCGTTTGATAGCAAGATGATACCACTACTCTCTCGGTCCAAACGCCCGACAGGCTTTAAGTGATAAAACTCTTTTGGTAGTAGCTCATAAATGGTTGGACTGTCACCTTGCTGTGCGCGTGAGCAGACATAACCAACTGGCTTATTGAGTGCGATGTATTGATATGCCGTGTCGGCTTTGAGTGGTTTGCCGTCGATAGTAATGGTGTCGCCTGTCGTAAAGCGAGCGCCAAGTGTGGCAACTGTACCGTTGATCTGTACATTGCCGCGGCTAATAATATCGTCGGCTTCACGACGAGATACACCCAGCTGGAGTGCAAGGTGTTTGTTGAGGCGTTCAAGAGGTTCAGCCGTAGTCATTGCTATCAGTATAACAGATATGGAGGCGATGTTAGACTTGCGGTGTGTCAGTTGGTGCTGTGGTCTCAATTGGAGCGGCTTCGGTTGCAGGCTCGGTAATTGCAGCAGGTGCTTCAGAGTTGTTTAATTCTTGGCTCATGAGGCTACCCATATCAACGGGCGCTGGTGCTTCGCTAAGAGGATGGATAATACGGTCACCAAGAGAATCAGGGCGGTTTGATGAAAACGGTGCAGTTGGTTGTGGCAACGGGTTTGGTGCTGGTTGGAAGGCTGCGGGTACTTCTGGCGGAATGTTGATGATTGGCGGAACAGACACTGGTGTCGGTGCGGGCGCTGGTTCAACGGGTGCAACAGGTTCAGGTGCTTGGAACGCTGGTTCTGGTGGAATAACGACAGGTTCAGGTACGGATACGTCTGAAACCGGTAGCTGTACTGGTGTATCTATTGGTGCAGGCGCTGATGCAAGTTCTGGCGCTGGTGTGAGGTTGGCGTCAGGGTCGGCTGCAGGCGTAGGACTCGTAAATGGTTGCGGTGCAGGTTGCGCAGTCGCAACGCCGTCACTCATAACATCGTGAACGGTGCGAACAACGTCTTCGATGCCCACTTGAGATTTGACCAAGTAGCGGTCAGCGCCCAAAGACTCGCCACGTGCACGTTGGTCGTCGCTTGAAAGTGCGGTCATCATAATCACTTTAATGTCTTTGGTTTCGGTAGTGCTCCTCAGGATATCAAGCATGTCAAAGCCACTAATTTTTGGCATCATCACGTCGCTAATAATCAGGTTTGGGCGTTCTTTAATAGCAATAGCAAGTGCTTCTTCGCCGTCACCAGCAGAAACAATCTCGTAGCCCTCAGCTAGCAAGCGTACACCGTAAATCTCGCGTAGGCTTTTGTCGTCTTCTACTAACAAAATTTTCGTCATATTTATCCTTATTGTACCCGAGGGCTGTTAAAATTACTATACTTCTTGTGCTTTATGGTGTTATTGGTCTTGCGGCGGCAAAGCGTCGCGTACAGGAATTGCAATCGAACTGGTACGTTGTTCAGTAGCGGGTGCTGGGTCTGGTACTGCCACCTCACTTGGCGCTGCTGGCGATTGGGCGGATTGTTCTTTGACCATCGCCTGCAGTTTTGCCACGTGGGCGGCAATTTGCTCGCGAGTCAGACTCTCGCCGCGTGGTACGGTTGTCGCCACAACCGGCGCGCTGCTAGTTGATTGGTCAGGAGCTGTTGGCGTAGCGGCATCAGGTTGCGGTGTCGCCTGTGTACCAAGGTCAGTAGCTGGAGTAGTTGGTTGTGCTGCTTCGGTTGCAGCGGTTTGCGCCTCACGTGCTTGTTGTTCAATTAGGTGCGCTGCCTCTTGCGAACTGATACGAGGAAGCTCAAAATAGAACGTACTTCCCTTTTTGTATTCACTCTCAACCCAAATGCGGCCGTTCATTGACTCGGCCAGGCGACGGCACAAATACAAGCCTAATCCGGTACCGCCAATTTGATTTGTCTCGCTGTTATTAACGCGGTAGAACTTTTGGAACAGGTGCGGAATGTCCTCGACAGGAATACCGATGCCGCTGTCTTTAATGCTGATCACGACTTTGTCGTCTGTGCCGGTGACATCAACTGTTACCTGCCCCGATGGTGTGTATTTGATTGCGTTTTCGGTTAAGTTATCAATTACTTCACGGATGTGGTCATTGTCGAGGTTGACGTTGTAAACAGGTGTTACGTGTTTGGCGCCGTCGTCTGGATTTGGCTTAAAAACAAGGCGAAGGCCTTTCTCCTTTGCCTTTTCTTGCAGACCTTGCAGGATGTCATGCGTATACGTCATGATATCGACAACTTTTGGATTGTTGGTCATGCGACCATCGTCAGCCTTTGATACGTCCAGCAGGTCCTGGAACAGGTGTCCAAGGTGCTGGGCGGACTCGTGCGCCTTCATAATAAATTCGCGCGCCTTGTCGTCGATTTGGGCGGTGTTTGGGTTGAGCGCAAGTCCCAAATAACCTTCGATTGATGCCACTGGCGTACGCATCTCGTGACTGGCTGTGCTGATAAACTCGGCCTGCTCACGCTCCTCTGCCTTTTCTTTCGTGATGTCACGAAAGACAATAATCGCACCTGATCCTACTTCGCCGATTGGTGATGCAACCAGTGATGCCATGAGCTTTTTGCCGCTGTGTGTCAGGACGGTCAAGTCATTGTCACGGATTTGTTGATTAGTATTAAG
>JAKQOF010000051.1 GCA_029565375.1 bacterium | reverse complement strand
ATCTGCGTATTCAAGGTCAACGCCAACAGGAATACCACGTGCAAGTCGTGTCATCTTTAGCTCAATGCCTTCATCAATAATGTGACGCTGCAAAAAAAGCGCAGTCGACTCGCCTTCAACACTGGCGTTGGTAGCAATAATCACTTCTTCAACCGCGTCATCCTTCAAGCGTTTTAGGAGTTCGGGAATATGTAGTTGTTCTGGCCCTACGCCGTCAATTGGGCTAATCGCTCCACCCAGCACGTGATACGTGCCGTTATATTGCCCTGTGCGCTCTAACGCAATGATATCAAGCGGTTCTTCAACAACAGCAACAAGTTGTTTATTACGATCAGAGTCGCTATACAGGTTGGACACGTCTTCTTCTGAGTCAATTAAGGCAAATGTGACCGGACAACTTTTGACGCCGGTATGGAGGTTATTGATAGCCGCCGCGAGCTTTTCGCTCGTACGTACATCTGCTTTCAAAAGAAAGTTTGCATATCGTTCTGCTGTACGTGCACCGACACCCGGCAAGCGTCCAAGCTCTTCGATAGCATCAACTAACGCTGACGGAAGTAACTGTGCCAAAATAGTCTCCTACAGCCCAAGGCTGCCGAGTCCGCCCATCAACGGCTTCATTTTCTCGGCTGCTACTTCTTGAGCCTTTGCCAGGCCATCACGGACGGCGATTTCGATCCAGTGTTCTAGTTCGCTAATGTCATCTAGGTCAACTTGTTCTGGGTCAATCTTGACGCTTTTAATCTTTAGCTCACCTGTGACTTGAATGACGACAGCACCATCACCTGCCTCAACTTCGATAATCTCTTTTTTTAACTCGCTTTGTGCCTTGCGCAGCTTGTTTAACATCTTTACTTGATCAAATGCCATTAGTTGGTCTCCCTGTATTACTCACTCTAGTATACGTCAGTGTTACAGCTTTTTGTAGACGTAAAAGCGGTCTGAGTCATTTGAGGCTGTCGACGTAATAATTTTTTCGATTGTCACGCCAGCGAGAGTATCTTTTGTCTCACGGGTAGCTGTAAATGTACCACTCTCGGGAGCTGTAACCGTAACAGTAAAGTCTTCTTTACGCTCAGCAAGTATAGAATAAAACTGAAGCTGGTCAGGAACGACCAAGAGGATTTTGGTGTCGTCAGGCAGAAGCGACAGGTCTTGTGAAAAATTCGATACAGTTTTTGGATCGTAGTGATAGCCATATATGTATCGCTCCAAACCAGAGAATACAAGCGTGCTCACCAGGATGACAAGTGGAATAAGCCCCGCAAGACGAGCGTACGGGTTACGTGGGAACAATCGATACCAATAATTAAATAGACTTGTGAGGCCTGTCGCGAGCAAGAGGACGAGCGGTAAGAACGTGACGCTCGTATAGTTGGGGTTGATGATGATGACAGGAAGCAAACAAATTAACCAGATGATAACCAGATAACTTTGGGTGCTATCACGCGTTTTGATCAGTCGGTATATACCAAATGCAATCAAAAGAAGTGATCCCAGGCCAAACACTGGTGTCATCAATCCTGTTGTACTGCCGGTTGCAAATCCCAAATACTGTTGGTACAGCTGCGCCAGATTTGCACCAAGGTCAGGCATAGTTGTCGGGATACCCAATATGCTAAGCGCAAGTTCAGGCGTCTGGACGATTCCAACGATAAGGGGAACAGTAATTAAGAACCCAACGGCGAATGCGGCAGCCAAGCGACCTCGTGATAACTGGCGAATAATAAAACGGAGGTGCGGGTGCAGGATTGCAGCGACACCGAGTGCGATAATTGCATAAATGCTTAGTGGCGTGTATAAGCTGAGGGCAGCAACTATAAAGAACAGCACTTTCCACAGGAGTGCGGGTTTTGCCTTCTTTGCAATAAGCGTTCCTAGAAGTAAGAGCCAGACAGACCACAGTACGTATAAGATACCAGGAGTACCGTTTTGCGCGATAAACAAGAACTGACCGGTTGAGATTGCAATAACTGATGCGAGTACGGCTACGTTTGGTGTAAACCAACGGCGAAGTAGCAAAATCAGTCCGACAGCAGACAGAAACCCAAGTATCAGCGAGGGTAGTTTTATAGAGAAGTCACTGACGCCAAATAGATTAATGCTGGCTTGCTGCAACAGATGGTAGGGTGCATTCGTAATTGCTAGGCTTTGGATATCAGTCGGGACTATTGCTGCGCTTTTAACGACGGCATCCATCTCTTGCTGCGAAATGCCACCAGGGGTATACAGACCGGCAAAAAC
>JAKQOF010000044.1 GCA_029565375.1 bacterium | reverse complement strand
TAAGAACCTCGAGAGCAGTTATCATATTATCTTCGGACAAGTTCGATAGTACCTGACGGACCTCTTCTAGCTCATCTTCGATAACTGTATCCCATTCAATTCTTCGTGCGTTGGCTCGAGAATAATATTGCGTCCCCAGTTGTTGGTGAGCCAGCTTCAAGATAGTAGGGAGTCCATCAGCTGCATGGTTAGCTGACTGCACGACATGACCGCCAAGCGCGGAGAGGCGCATTTTATAATACACATCGTAAACACTACTAGAGTCATCTAGTTCGGGCTTACTTTCAGTTTTTTCCAAGGACTTCATAGACATATGTTTATTCTTTATATTAAATAAACACAAAATGACTATAATGTCAATCGAAGAATGATAATCAAGGTGCTATAATGTGAGCAGTTATGTCATTTCGCGCATGGGTTACGTTGATTAGTCTTGTACTGCTTGCGGTGGTAGTTGTGTTTGGATGGCCAGAGATTGTTGAAGCGTGGAACTTGGTCGGAGAAACAAACTTGTGGGTATTGTCGCTACTTATCCCTGTGCAAATCCTTAGTTACTATGCCACGGGAGGGATGATTTTCTCGTATTTGAAGTCAAAAGGAAACTTGAAGGACATTAGCCATTGGAAGATGACGCGTATATCATTGGAGTTAAACTTCGTGAATCACATCTTGCCAAGTGGTGGGGCAGCAGGCTTTTCATATTTGGCATGGGTCTTACATCGTCACGGTGTGTCGCCAGGGCGTGCCACGATGTCACAAGTTGTTCGGTTCCTGTTAACATTTGTCACGTTCCTTCTGATGTTGATTGTATCGGTGGCGTGGTTGATTGTTGACGGCAAGATTAACCAGAATGTACTGCTGTTGAGCATTGGCTTGGCCGTGCTGTCTGTAGCGGGGACTATCGGAACGATTTACATTATTAAGACCAAGCGACATTTGCTGCGCTTTTCTGCTTGGCTGACCCGCGTCGTCAATAAGTTTGTATCTTTTGTGACACGTCGTCGCAAACCAGAGGTGGTCAAAGGTGGGGTTATCGAACACTTTTTTGAAGATCTTCACAACGACTACCTAGAGATACGTAAAGAAAAGAAGATATTGATCGTGCCGTTTATTTGGGCGCTTGTTGCGAATTTATTTGACGTCGCGCTATTGTTCATTGCCTTTTGGGCACTTGGCTTTTCGATCAACCCGGCTATTTTGGTTGTGGCATTTGGATTATCATCGATCGCCAGTGTATTCTCTGTGACTCCTGGTGGAGCAGGCGTATACGAAGCAATCTTTATTGCCTTTTTGGCGACAGCAGGTGTGCCACCTGATGTTGCGATTGCAGGCACATTGATGGCGCGCGTTGCGTTACTTTTGGGAACAATTGTATTTGGATACTTCTTTTATCAACTAACGATTAGCAAGTATGGAAAACATCCGGCTTAGTGTCAGCGATTTTATCGCTGTTACCAATCAAACACTCGAATATACCTATCCTAGTGTCGAGGTTGAAGGTGAAGTAGCATCATTTAAGGTCAATCAAGGCAAGTTTGTTTTTTTTGATTTGAAGGATGCTGGTGGCAGCATTGGTTGCTTTATGATGGTGTTTCAGCTGCGCGTACCGATTGAGGATGGTATGAAAGTGATCGTGACTGCGTCACCCAAGTTAACTCAGTGGGGTAAGTTTAGTCTGACGGTGAAAGCCGTACGCCCAAGCGGTGAGGGCGCACTGAAAAAGAGTTTTGAGTTGTTGAAGGAAAAACTAGACAAGGAAGGTTTGTTTGCCGAAGACCGTAAACGGTCGCTTCCTGGTGTTCCTGAGCACGTTGCAGTCATCAGCAGTACGCAGTCTGCAGGCTACGCCGATTTTGTTAAGATTGTGAACGATCGTTTTGGCGGACTGCAGATTGATGTCGCTCATGTACAGGTCCAGGGCGCAGACGCACCTGACCAGATTATTAGAGCACTTCAGTACTTTAATAGTCGTGATGTATTGCCGCAGGTAATTGTGATTATAAGGGGCGGTGGTAGTGCTGACGATTTGTCAGCATTTAATGACGAGCAATTAGTACGAGCAATCGCAGGCAGTCGTGTTCCTACGTTGGTTGGAGTAGGACATGAAATTGATGAAAGCTTGGCAGATTTGGCTGCGGACGTGCGCGCCGCAACGCCAAGTAACGCCGCGCAAATACTTGTACCTGACAGAGCCGAAGTCATACGTGCCGTCCGTTACCAAGTACGGTCACTGTTGCCTCGTGTCGAGAATGTGATTGACCAGCAAAGCAATATTGTTCGAACGAGCCTGGCTGGTGCGATTGAGAAGACTATCGAAAAGACAAGTATTCTTGAAGATAGACTGAAAAACCTACGTAGCGTGCTGATACAGTTAGACCCACGCACGGTTTTGATGCGTGGGTATGCTTTGGTTCGCGGACTAACGGAAGTTGGCGGGATTATTGAGGTTGAGACGAACCACGTTATAATGAAAGCAGAGGTAAAAGATGTCAAAAGAAAATAAATCGATACAAGATAACATTGTTGCGCTGTCTGAACTGGTTGCCTGGTTTGATAGCGAAGATTTTTCGTTGGAAGTGGCAATCGACAAATTTAAAGAAGCCGAGGCGCTCGCTGAAAAAATTGAAAGTGACTTAACGGCGCTGAAAAACGATATACAAGTTGTGAAGCAAAAATTTGACAGCGAAGCCTGATGATTTGGGTCGTTGGTTTTATTATACTGTTGTTCGGCTTTGTTGTTTTTCGCGGCGCGCCGTATGTGCCAAGCCGTCGTAAGTACATTGAACGAGCGTTTACCGAGCTGTATCCACTTAGCAAAAAAGACGTTCTGGTTGATGTGGGGAGTGGTGATGGGATTGTGCTTCGGATTGCTGCCGAGCACGGCGCGAAGGCGATTGGTCTGGAGTTGAACCCTGCGTTGGTTGGGATATCTCGTTGGCTATCACGCGGTAATGCGAACGTCGAAGTACGATTGGTCGACTTTTGGCTGAAGCCAATACCTGACGATACGACAATCGTGTATGGTTTTATGGTGACCCGCGACATTGAGAAGATTGAAAAGAAAATGCAACAAGAGACAAATAGGCTCGGTCGTCCGGTGCGCTTTATGACGTATGGCAGTGAACTTATCGAACATACGCCTGACGCAGAACTTGTTGGCTATCATTTGTATACCTTCAATCCTTTACAGTCTGATGAAGCATAAGTATAATAACGCTATGATCATACAAGACCGTGTACATGAGATGGGAGTCGTAAGCGCACTTTTGGTGTCTACGATTGGACTTTCGGTTTTGACCGGACTTGTATCCGTGGTTGCTGTATGGGGATTGATTAAC
>JAKQOF010000036.1 GCA_029565375.1 bacterium | reverse complement strand
AATACGAAGTCACGCTCGCTAAAACGCGGGTGGGGGATTGATAAATCCGGCAGTTCGATGACTCGGTTATCGTAGAAGATAATATCAATATCAATCTCTCGCGGTCCCCAGTGAAAGCGTTTTACGCGGCCAACTTTTTGTTCAACCGACTGCGTTAACTCAAGTAATTGCCTTAGGTCAAGATCCGTCTCGGCGCGTATGGCGGTGTTCAGAAAATCAGGTTGATCAGTAAACCCAACGGCTTTTGAGGAGTAACGGGGCGCTTGCTGAATGTGCGACAGCGCTGGCGTTAGCAACTCGATTGCACGGTCAAATTGTTGGTCGCCGTCGCCAACGTTTGATCCTAGTGCTAGATAGACTGTCGCCATAGTCTTAGTAGTGTATCATATGATTTTCAATCTGTTATCATGAGGGTATGGTACATCTGGTTGGTATTTTGAATGTGACGCCTGATAGTTTTAGCGACGGTGGTCAATTTGTTGACTCATCGATAGCACTAACGCAGGCAGAATCACTATTTGCGGCAGGTGCACATTGGGTAGATGTCGGTGCAGAGTCAACGCGGCCGAACGCGATAGCCTTGAGCGATGAGCAAGAGTGGGAGCGACTCGAACCAGTGCTGCGTGTGTTAATTCCACTGCATCCTCACGCCATATCACTCGATACCTATCACCCCAATACAGTTGAAAAAGCATGGGCAATCGGGCCTGTCATTATTAATGACGTCACGGGATTCAATAACCCAGACATGGTGCAGCTTGCCGCACGGCTGGGAGCAACCGTTATTGTGAGTCACTTGCCAAAGGGCATGACAATTCAGCAGGCGCATGAACAAACACCGATCAGCACGATTGAGCAGGTAGAAGACGAACTGCTCGCAAAAGCCAAAGAGCTACAAGACGCAGGTGTCGCTCGTAATCATATTATTCTTGATCCTGGCATTGGATTTGGTAAAACGCCCGAACTTAACGAACAACTATTAACGTTCGCAGAGTGCGTGCCAGACTATGAGGTGATGGTTGGTTATTCGCGCAAACGCTTTTTAGGCGACAATCGTATGGACATTCAGCCAAACCGTGCCGCTGGCAAGGTCGCAATTGCCCACGGTGCACACTATCTTCGTGTTCACGATGTTGTGGGCCATAAACAACTTCTGAAGAATTAGTCTACGCTTTTTTCGCTTGCCATTTTGAATTATCAAATGCAAGGATTGCCAGCCACACGGTTGGCAAAAAGATACCAAGAACGACCCAAGCACCGTCTTTACCGAACTTGAGGCCGATGTGGTACATCGCGATGTAGGTAAATACAGCTGTCACGATATTAAGCGGTGAAATGACCAAAAAGATTGCCCAAAAACCTGGTTGACCACCCAGTTCAAGCAGCTTCCAAGTGTTATAAAACGGCACCCACGCGATCCACTGCGCCAGGCCTGCCTTTTTAAATACACGACCAAGTAAAAATGCGTTAAGCGCGTACACAACTGCGACGAACAAAAACGCAAAGAGGACTATAATGGTGATGGCCGCTGGTGCAAGTTCTGCAGCAACGTTATTTGAATAGTCATACGTGTACATTTGTTGTTCTCGCGCGAATAGTGATAGTAAAGTCATAGTACTTTCATTGTACCACCATGACTTTATTTGTTAAGCTAGACAAATGAAGATTTTAGATGGATTAGAACTACGCGGATATATTAAAGAACGTCAGGCCAAGCAGGTACGGGCACTACGACAGTCATGGAAAGTTGTTCCCAAATTGGCGATTATTCAAACGATTGACGATCCAGTGATTGATACCTATGTACGTATGAAAAAAGCTTACGGTGCCGACGTGTTGATTGACGTCGATATTTACAAGATTGATCAAGCGGATATTTTGACACAGATCGAGACGCTAAATAATGACCCAACTGTGTACGGCATTATTACGCAACTCCCACTTGCCGATCCATCGCAAACTGAAGTAGCCGTGAATGCCGTTGCACCTGAAAAGGATGTTGACGGGCTGGGTCAGGGGTCGAGCTTAACGCCAGCAACCGCTATGGCGATTGACTGGCTGCTTGCAGGCTTTAATATTGAGCTTCAGGGCAAGAATATCGCTATTGTTGGCAAAGGCCGACTGGTGGGTGCGCCGCTCGCAAAGCTATGGCAATCTGCTGGATACAATGTGACGATATATGACCGCAAAACGGTTGACTTGCCTGCAGCAATTCGCGAATCCGATGTCGTCGTAACGGCAACTGGCGTACCATCACTCATTACTGCAGGTATGGTCAAACCAGGCGCTGTTATTGTGGACGCAGGCACGGCAGCCGAACATGGCAAAGTCGTTGGCGATGTTGCGGCAGATGTACGAGAACTTGACGACATTACTATTACGCCAATTACAGGAGGTGTCGGCCCACTCACTGTCGCGGCACTATTTGATAATGTCATTCAAGCTGCTCGCGCAGTTGCGGATGCGCAAGG
>JAKQOF010000007.1 GCA_029565375.1 bacterium | reverse complement strand
GCTGGACGCCAATGTTGGCATGGAACCCAGTCGAAGTCCTCCATATTGTTGACGGCGACGCTGGTCGTGCGGCTCAGCAGATCGAATCCTTCGTCGACACACAACAAACGCAAGGAAGGCTGGTCATTGGCTATATGTCATATGACTTTGGTGCGTATCTTCATGACGTGTCGTTACGCACATCTGACGATCTTGCTACGCCACTTGCACTTTTATACAGCTTTGACGACTGGATAACATTTGAAAATAACGCAATTGCCATTCACGACGTGTCAGGTATATTGCAGCAATCGGTCGATGAGATTATGCGCCGTCAGCCACGCGACGTACCGGCGCCTATATATACCAAACCTCTCTCCCCTACACTGAGTCGTGAGCAGTATTCATCAGCGTATCAAAAAGTAAAATCGTACATTACTGCTGGTGATATATACCAAGTAAATCTGACGCATCAGTTACATGGTATGACAAATGTTGATGGCCGTTATATCTATCGTTGGACTGCCAAGAACAGCCAGGCAAATTATCGAGCGTATATCGGTGGTTCTGAACATGATGTCATCAGTATCTCGCCTGAGAGATTTATTTCTATCGCCGACAATGTTATTCAGACAACTCCCATCAAAGGTACTCGGCCTCGCGGCAAAACGACTGACGATGACGTGCTATTACGTGATGATTTGCTGACGAATGAAAAAGACATGGCAGAACTTAACATGATCACAGACCTGATGCGTAACGACCTTGGCGAAGTGTGTGAGGTTGGGTCGGTTAAAGTTAGCGATGAAAGAGTATTGACTGCATATCCAACGCTGTGGCATGCACACTCGACAATCCGCGGGAGGCTTTCAAAAACCGTGAGTCCTATTCGTGCGCTTATGACCCTACTACCAGGTGGATCTATTACCGGTTGTCCCAAAAAGCGTGCGATAGAAATTATCGACGAACTTGAAGTTACTCGTCGTGGTCTTTACACCGGGACTATTTTTGTCGTGCAATCAGACGGAACGCTTGATAGTAATATCGCTATTCGAACAATGATAAAAAAACAAAACGATGTATATGTTTCTGTTGGCGGTGGGATTGTATACGACTCGGACGAGCAAGATGAATACGACGAATCGCTTCAAAAAGCTGCCGTCTTTACGTCACACGATTAAGACTGTGTGCGCGTGATTTGTATGCCAGGTATGCCTGACTCAAATGCGTCGGGCTTGTCAATTGAAACCGTTGCTTCTGTAATTCGCGTGTCCGCCAGGATGTGGGTTATAATTTCGTCGGCGAGGCGTTCAATCAAATCAAACGAGTTGTTTGTTGTGATTGCGATAATATCATCACGGATTTTTGAATAGTCGACAGTGTCATCGACATTGTCTGACGTAAAGGCGTCTGGCGTATCAACTTCAAGAGTCAGGTTGATAATAAAGTTTTGCGCAGTTGTTTTTTCGTGGTCATAGACACCATGCGTCGCATGGATTACGAGGTCTTTGATAAACATTTTGGACATTATTCAGCCCCCAATTGGAGGTTTAGCTGGCTCAAATCACCGTGCAGGATTGTCGGATTCATGCCAATAATCTCTTCAAGAAAGCTTGACTCAGCAGGAACCTCATTCAGTATAAAAATAGGTTTTTTGAGGAAGAACGCAATGCCCATTTCGATGAGCACGTTCCCACCTATGTAGTTTGG
>JAKQOF010000038.1 GCA_029565375.1 bacterium | reverse complement strand
ACGTCACCTGGTGTCAAAATTGTATTAAAGTCTGCCACGATTGTCTCCTTTGTTATTCATTCCTTCTATATTATCAGTTTTTAGGTCTGTCAGTATATAATCATAGTGATATGGCATCGTCTCCAAAACTACTTCTGCCCGTCGCATACGTCAGCGATGCAGCCAAACACATCAGAAACGCAAAGACGCGTGTCTCATTTTTGTCGATGGTAGTTGCTGACGATTTAAAGACAGACAGTCTCATCGACGCACTGTCCGAGACAGCACAACGCGGAGTTACCGTAGAAGCTGCAGCTGATGTCTTTACCTATACAGAACTTGGTGGCTTTTTGTGGCCCACTCGACATCGTAGTACGCAGTTCAAATTGCTAAAGCGTATGGGGAAAGAATTTACAAAAAGCGGCGTCAAGTTTACCTGGCTAGGACGCTCACATAGCTTTATCTATGGCGGCCGCACACACATCAAGTGGTGTGTCGTTGATGATACTGTCTACTCATTTGGCGGTGTTAATCTGTATAAAGCAGGCATCGAAAACTACGACTATATGTTCAAGATTACCGACAAAGCTCTTGCTGACAAACTCATCGATGAGTACCATCGCCTGGCGCGTGCCGATGCAGGTGGGTATGCCTATCGAAGTCACAGTTTTAAACATGGCGAAGACACTATTCTTATTGATGGCGGTCTGGTCGGCGACTCAATTATCTATCGCCGTGCCTGCAAACTAGCCAGCGAGGCAACAAACGTCGTTCTTGTGTCACAGTATTGTCCGACCGGCAAACTCAGCCGAATCCTCAAACGCACGAAAACCCAAATGTACTTCAACCAACCATCTAACGCAGCATCACCTCACAGTTTGGCAATTTGGTTTGGTATGGCAATTACCGGCAACAAAACACTCTATACAAAGTCTCGCTATCTTCATGCAAAGTTTATGTTGTTTGATATGCCAGACGGTCGCCGCATCGCCTTAACGGGTTCACACAATCTTTCAAGCGCTGGTGTTATGCTTGGCACGCGCGAGATTGCTTTGCAAACAGAAGATCCAGCTGTGATCTCACAGCTGGAAGCATTTGTCGAAGACATTCAACGCTAAGCGTGTTTGAGGTCGTCGAGATATTCACGAATAGATAACGCAGCCGTTGCACCTTCACCAACCGCACTCGCAATCTGCATCGTCGCACCGCTTCGTACATCACCACTAGCAAAGATACCAGTCACATTCGTTTCAAGTCTGTTATCAGTCTTTACAAGACCTTGTTCGTCAAGCTCAACACCGCTTCCTGCTAGAAACTGCGTGTTTGGCTTCAATCCGACGAACACAAAGACACCGTCAGTATGAAAGTCTGTTGGTTTACCGTCCTTGGTTGCTTTCACAAGATTAACCTTCCCGTCAGTTGCGGCAATTTCTGTCGGGACCGTTGCAAGATGCACGGTGATCTTGCCGTTATCGATATATTCCTGCAAATCATGTTGCAAGACTTCACTCGCCTTTATTGTGCTGCGCACAAGCAGGTCAATATGCGTGGTAAAGCGAGTCAAGAACATGGCCTCTTGAACCGCAGAGTTACCACCGCCGATGACGACTAGCTTTTTATCGCGATAGAATGCACCGTCACAGGTTGCACAGTAGTGAACACCACGTCCGTAAAACTCGTCTTCACCAGGCACACCAATTTTGTTGTATCCACTACCGGTCGCAATAAGCACTGCTTTTGAACGCACATCAACACCATCAACGGTAACGACCTTCACGCCTTTTTCGTCACGAATGGCTGTTACATCGCCAAATTCAATGTGTGCACCAAAACGTTCAGCTTGCTTTTCCAAGTGTCCAGCCAATATAAGACCTTCAACACCATCTGCAAAACCTGGATAGTTATCAACCATGTCGGTTGTTGCTGCTAAACCACCGATGGCAGCTTTCTCGTACAATACAGTGTCGATATCCTCACGTGTCGTGTAGATAGCCGCCGCAAGGGCACTTGGGCCTGCACCAATCATAATTACGTCTCGTACTGTCTGCTCTGTCATGATGAATCCTTTACTATACTAAGTATAGCACTAAAAACTTCCGCGTTGATAATATTTCAATAATTCTGCTGGGACTTCTGGCTGCGGAATTGTCTCAGGTGTAGGGATGATCATCAATACAAACTTGAGGGGAGTATTTGGCGCGATGGTTGTTCCAGACCCGGCCTCACCATATGCTTTATCTGATGGAATAGTCAATTCACGAACACCGCCAACTTTCATACCAACAACTCCCTCTGTCCAGCCAGTAATAACACTCCCTGGTGTTACCAAGAATGGCGCTTTGAGGGACGTACCATCGATTGAACCGTCGAAGATCTTGCCACTCGGATCCCAGCCCAAATAGTAGGCGCTAAATGTCGATTCTGCTGTAATGTCTGCTCCATCACCAATTTTCAAATCTTCAGTTTTAAGCTCTTTTACGTCGTCTTTATTAAAGGCGGCAACACGTGTTGAGTATTGATTAAACGTATCAAAATATGGCGCACCTTGTGCAGCGACTTTTTTCTGATATTGATCTTGGGCTGCTTGATATTGTGCTGTCAGTGCTGAAAGCTTTGACTGATCAGTTTGTTGATTTTTTGGTGCCAAAATTAACGCAAGAAAACCTGCTAATGTTCCGACTGTCAGTACAATGGCTATAATCCAAATACCTACTCGTTGCGCTGTATGCGTTGCCATCTACTACTCCCCTGTTCCTATCAAAATTACTCATTCAATTATACCAAACTTACGCGCACAATTGACATCAATTATAGTATCTATTATAACTAATACACTGTCCGCACAACCCAGAGGAGTATGTATGTTGTCAGGTACGTTCGGAGGAGCAGCAATGGAGCTGGTGGCCATGATCCAGCACGCCCCCTTCGCTCACCCTTCCCCCGTCCCTCCGTCCATCGATCAGCACCGCCGGCAAGACACCCGCGACTTCCACCGAGCGTCACGCTCGATGAGCCCCCGTCGCCCTGCGCTGAAGCGCAAGCACTGATCCATCTGCAGTACGGACACGAGCCTCGAGGCTATCCTCGGGGCTCATGTTCTTTTTAGATGACGTGTGCGTTCGTTGCGGATTGCACTGATTCGATAATACCGTTCACCGTGTCAGTAATCTCTTGATTCGTCAGCGTTCGGTCAAGTGGGGTTAACTTAATACGAACCGTAATGTTTTTGGTTTCACCAGATTCAGGCTGGTATATGTCGATCGGTGATACAACTGTCTGAAACTCACTCGTCGCGATTGCGGAATCAACCGCTCCAATGATTTGTGTATATGCTACAT
>JAKQOF010000117.1 GCA_029565375.1 bacterium | reverse complement strand
ACGCTCTTGAATACGTGTTTAAAAAACGAGGCCTGAGCAAAAAGATTGTCCAAGACTTTCGTATCGGTTACGCGCCAACGAGCGGCGATGCACTGGTGCAGTTTTTGACTAAAAAGAACTTTACCAAACAAGAGCTTGCCGAGGCCGGACTGGTAAACCAGTATGGCGGCGATTTGTTTAGAGGCCGTATGACGGTACCTCTGATGGATAGTGTGGGGCAGGTGATTGGCTTTACGGCGCGAATATTGGTCGATGATGATCCAAAAGCGCCAAAGTACCTTAACACCCCTCAGACAATGCTGTACGACAAGAGTCGCCATGTCTTTGGACTCAGTCAGGCAAAACAGTCGATTCGCTCGCATGATTATGCAGTCGTTGTTGAGGGCAACCTTGATGTGATTAGTAGTCATCAAGTGGGTATCGATAGTGTCGTCGCAACGGCGGGTACGGCAATGACCGAGTATCACCTACGTGCATTAAAACGCCTGAGTGAAAATATTCGTTTGGCGTTTGATGGTGATAAGGCAGGCTTGGCCGCAACTGAGCGAGCAATCCCTATTGCGCAACAAGTTGATGTGGAACTAAAAATTATTTCACTACCGGGTGATGCCAAAGATCCTGACGAATTGATTCAGCAAGATACAGCGCTGTGGCAGGAGGCGATTGACAATGCACAGCCGGTCATCGACTGGTTAATAGAGCAGTATGCACAGCGCGAAGACATGGACTCCATTCCTGGTCGAACCAAGTTTACTGACGCTGCGCTGCGCATTATTAAGCTGTTGAAGAATGATACAGAACAACAACAGTATATTCAAACAATTGCTCAAAGAATCGGGGGGATAGAGAGCAACCTGACGGATCGCATGAAAAAACTAAGTGATGATCAGTCAAAAGACATCCCACTGAAACCAGTCACGTATGCAATCCGCGAGACGGTTTATGACGAGTCGTCATACCAGGATAATTTGTTGGCTGCAGCGCTGATTGATAGTCTGACGCACGAGTTATTTGCAGATATTGATGTGACAATGTTTGACGGTGAGCAGCGTCAAGCAGTTGCAGCATATTTGGTGAAACATGGTGGTAAAGTAGTGACCGACACACCTAACACCTTGCAAAATTATGACACCTATGTAAAAATACTATTATTAAGGGCCGACGCTCGCTATGCGGGTTGGAACGACGAAGATCGTTACATGGAAACCGCTCGATTGCTCCGCCAAGTAACGACCGAATACAAGAAAAAGCAAAAAGACATATTAACCGAACAATTACGTGATGCAGAGACTGTTGGCGACGATGTTGCTGCAGCAGATATCCGTGGGCGTATCAATAATCTTATTAAGGAGATACAAAGTGGTAAAAGGTAAGAAAAAAGACATTGCAGACGAAAAACCCGAGGACGTAAATGATGATGCGGTTGTTCTTGACGACGCATTGATTGTGGATGATATTGCATTGCCACTTGGTGATATCGAAGAGCCAGCACTTGAAGAGTTGGAAGACGAAGAAGAAGACGACGAAGATGTTCTGAATCAAGGACAGTATTTTGATGATGCCAGTGACGACAGTGTTCGCTTGTATCTTCGTGAGATCGGTAAGATCCCGCTACTCAATAGTGAAGAAGAGTTGGCGCTTGCACAACGTGTTGTTGCTGGTGAGAAAAAGGCCAAGGACAAGATGGCTGAGGCGAACATGCGTCTGGTTGTATCAATTGCAAAGCGTTACAGTGGCCGCGGACTCGACTTTCTTGATTTGATTCAAGAGGGTAATACAGGACTCTTGCGTGCCGTTGAAAAGTTTGACCCAGACAAAGGCTTTAAGTTTAGTACCTATGCAACGTGGTGGATTCGCCAGGCGATTACTCGTGCCATTGCTGACCAAGCACGTACGATTCGTATTCCTGTACACATGGTTGAGACAATTAACAAGTTGCTTCGTACGCAGCGTCGTATGACACAAGAGTTGAACCGTGAGCCAACCATTGAAGAGCTTGCCAAAGAACTTGAGATGGAACCGGACAAGGTTGAATACGTCATCAAGATTAAACAGGATATTACCTCACTTGACGCTGGAGTGGGACGCGATGGTGAAGACGAAGATTCAGTGTTGGGTGACTTCATCGAAGATGAGGACGGTACAACGCCAGAAGAGTCAGCAACCTCACAACTGCTGAAAGAACAGGTCCAGTCAATTCTCTCAACGCTATCTGATCGTGAGCAAAAGATTGTTAAAATGCGTTTTGGCCTAGAGAACGGCAAGTCACATACACTTGAAGAAGTTGGACAAGAGTTTGCTGTGACCCGCGAGCGTATTCGTCAAATTGAAGCAAAAGCACTCGCTAAACTTCGTAAGCACAAAGATGCCAAGAAGCTTCACGAGTACCTAGGATAGGGTCGTTATGAAGCTACCTGAGATTATTGGGATTGCTGGTACCAACGCATCTGGTAAGGACACGCTCGGTGAGCTTCGAAGTGAGCTCACTGGTTCTCAAATGGTGAGTCTTAGTAATATTTTACGCGAGGAGTTAGATCGTCGTGGTATTACTCATGAGCGCAAAAATCTCGGTGCACTCGGTGATGAGTGGCGTACAGAATTTGGCTTTGGTGTCCTCGCGCAGAAGACAATAGCATCATACATCGAAGCAGGGAACAAAAAAGGTATATCGCTGACAAGTATTCGTCATCCAGAGGAAGCGAGGGTAATTAAAGAGCACGGCGGGATTATTATTTGGATTGATGCTGACAGACGCGTCCGCTACGATCGTATTAATGGTCGATCGGCTGATAGAATCGAAGATCGTGTGACATTTGAAGAATTCTGCGCACAGGAAGATGCGGAAATGCAACCAAATCAAACAAACACGATGGATATGAGCGCAGTGAAGGCACTGGCCGATATCTTTGTTGATAATAATTTTGCGAGCACTGAAGAATACAAGCAGTATCTCGTTAAGGAGTTCGAGCTTTTATCTTAGCTAGGCGTTAATCTGGAGCACTTCTAAAAGAGCGTTAATTTTTTTGTAGAATTCTTCAATGCTTGCATCGTTTGTGATGTAACGGTCGGCTATCGCGATTGGTCCAGCAACTTGTCCATCTTCGACTTCTTGCCAGTCTCGCGCAGACGCATCGGCCTCAGTCATAGGTGACAATGGTCGAATGGTCAACCGATGATGACGAATATGCTTTGGTGCGATGACTGCAACAACGGTAAGATCATGATGAAACTCTTGTTTGAGACGTTTATAGTCTTGCCAGTTTGTAAGACCATCCTCAACAATGACATGTTGGCCTGCGCCGACTAGGTTATCGATTTGTTCGTTATTTGCTCCGGTTACTTTTGGAATATTTTTTTCAGCGAGGTATTCTACTGCCGTTGTTTTTCCTGCGCCAGCTAGTCCGACGAATGCAATAATTTTCACGTTTTCGTTATAGCTCATAAACACCATTGTAACAGATAAAAACACTTACGCTTGCGTCACTGTATGTCATGCAACTATGATATGAGTATATGACCGAAAAACAGCTCGCCACGCCTGAGGCATCACAATCCTCAGATCCTTCCGACGAAGAACTTTTATTTGTAGATGACGAGCTGGTTGATGACGCTGAGGCTGTCTCAGCACAAGACATGATGACGGTGTCGAACAATCATGTGAATGATTATTTAAGACAGATTGGAAGATTTGACCTTTTAACTACAGAAGATGAGCAACGTCTTGCGAAGTCAATTGAGGTTGGCTTGTTCGCTAGTGAAAAGTTAGAACGAGAGGCAGATATGCTGAGTGATGTTGAAAAGCGCGAACTCGCATATCTTCAAAGCGCTGGCAATCGCGACAAAGAAGTAATGATTAATGCTAACTTGCGTCTGGTCGTGAGTATTGCGAAGCGGTACGTACATACCGGAGTAGAACTTATGGATGTCATCCAGTTTGGCAACGACGGACTTGTGCGCGCTATTGAGAGGTTTGATTATCAAAAAGGCTTTAAGTTTTCGACGTATGCCAGTTGGTGGATCAAGCAAGCAATCGCACGTGGATTAGTAGATGAATCGCGGACTATTGATCTTCCTCACGATGTAGTCGCAAAAATCAAAACGGTAGATAATGCCACGCAGGCACTGATGAAAACCTTAGGCCGTGTACC
Source organism: bacterium (assembly GCA_029565375.1). Lineage (GTDB taxonomy): Bacteria > Patescibacteriota > Saccharimonadia > Saccharimonadales > Saccharimonadaceae > UBA1547. The sequence continues at coordinate 1,597 of JAKQOF010000117.1, read as the reverse complement.
GACATCGACGGAATTGGCGAAGAGTCTTGAGATGTCTGTGTCAGACGTTGAGCAAATCCAGTCAGATAATCAGATGCAACCGATATCGCTCCAGACGCCACTGGGCGAAAATGGTGAAAGTGTGTTCGGAGATTTGATTGAAGACACTGAAAACAAAAGTCCCGAAGACGAAGCCGCAAGGTCCCATCTTGCGGACGACCTGGCGCTGGTACTTCTTGAGTTGCCAGAGCAGCAGGCAGACATTATTCGTATGAAGTATGGCATCGGTGACGGTGTTGTGCGATCATCGACAGAGATTGGCAAGGTATTCGGTAAGTCAAGATCACAAATAGATTTTATTTTAGAACGAGCTATGAGAGGCCTTAGACTACGGGCGACACAAGCAGCGCTTTACGACTATCTAGAAGAGTAAATAGCGTACCTCTCGCTCATTACGGTATATACTTATTATTATGACAAAGCGTTTGGCAGTAATTGATGGAAAGTCTGTATTTTATCGTGGCTACTATGCCATGCCTGGACTTAGCTTGAGCGACGGTACACCGACAGGTGGCGTCTTTGGGTTTGCCTCACTTGCGATAGAACTTATCAAAAAACTCGAACCGGATTATGTGGCCGTTGCTTGGGACAAGAAGGGCACGAATATTCGCAAGCGCCGCGAGATATATCCTGAATATAAAGCCGGCCGCAAAAAAGCACCCGATGACTTTTACGCACAAATGCCAATATTATTTGAGCTTTTGGAGGCATTTGGGTGGCCACTCTATGAACTCGACGACTACGAGGCAGATGATATCTTGGGTGCATTCGCCAAAGAGGCGACTGAAAAGGGGATCGAGACGGTTCTGCTGACCAGCGACCTTGACGCGCTGCAGCTGATTGGCCCTATGACAAAAGTCTATGCACTGAAAAACGGCTTATCAAACCTTGAAGAGTTTGATGTTGAGTACTTTGAGAAAAAATATGGCATTGGGGTTGAACAGTTCTTGGACTTAAAGTCCCTGAAGGGCGACTCATCGGATAATTTACCGGGCGTTCCTGGCATTGGCGAAAAGGGCGCAATCCAACTGCTGCAAGAATTTGAGACACTTGATAATATTTATGCCCACATTGACGATATCAAACCAACACTGGCAAAAAAGCTCATTGCAGGCAAAGACCTGGCCTACATGAGCAAGGAAGTTGGTCGTATTTGGGTTGATGCACCGGTGAAACTGGACTGGGACATCGCCGACATTAATGACATTGATCTTGGTAAAGTAGAGGACATTTTGAAACGCCTTGAGTTCCACTCGTTGATTAAGCGGTTGCCGAAGCACATGCAACTTCATCCTATTGGTCAGGTTACTACAACGACGCATCCTGCGATTGCGCCACTCAAACATACAACGTGGCCCGACACAGTGAACATTGATGGGCCTGTTATATTGCAGGTTGTTGATGATACTGTGTGGCTTTCACAGAACAGTACGACAATCACGAGCAGCAAGATTGCTGACCTGGATAGAAGCGTGTGGCGCGTGTTTGAACTGGCGACAGTTATTAGTTATGACAGTAAAATACTGTATCATCAGTTGGCAGCCCACAATGTCTTTGT
>JAKQOF010000006.1 GCA_029565375.1 bacterium | reverse complement strand
TGTCCGCAAAACCCGCCCAGGTCAGGTACTCATATCCTACTGTCATACACCTGTTCGCTACTACTACAGTCATTACGACGAGTATCGCCGCGACCCTGGCTTTGGCAAACTCAATTGGATAGTACAGATTCTGATCCCGATTTTTATGCCTCATCAAAAAAAACTTGACTATAAGGCTGCCCAAAACGTCGACGTATTCATCGCAAACAGCAGTGAAGTGCAGCAACGTATGAAAACGTACTACAACCAGCCCTCAACGATCATTCACCCACCTGTTGATGTCGACCGCTTTGACCCGGCTCGTGTTCGTGACGATTATTACGTCGCTCTCGGTCGTCAAGTTCCCTACAAGCGCATCGACCTGGCTGTCGCTGCCGCAACCAAGCTAAACATTCCACTGCGCGTCTATGGCAATGGTAGCGAACACGCACGACTTGTGGCAATGGCCGGACCGACTGTTAGCTTCTTTAACGAACGATATGGCAATGCCTCAGACGACGCCGTGACAGCTGCACTTAATAGCGCAAAAGGCTATTTGTTCCCTGCTGAAGAAGACTTTGGCATCGTCCAAGCGGAGGCACTTGCAGCGGGCGCACCCGTCATTGCCTACGCCAAAGGCGGCGCACTCGATATTATCGACGACGGTGAAAGTGGCGTGTTGTTTCACGACCAAACGGTTGATTCAGTAGTTGATGCAATCAAAAAAGCGGAGACTATCTCGTTCTTGCCAGGCACGCTACGTCGCAAGGCAAAACGATTTGATAAAAGTTTGTTTATTACCAAGATCCGAAAAATCGTTCTCGATCAATCTACTCGACTGTAACACTCTTGGCGAGGTTGCGAGGTTGATCGACGTCGTTGCCGCGCGCAACAGCGATGTGATAGGCGAATAGTTGCTGGACCACGTTCAATACTAACGGTGCAAGCACATGAAGGTTCGTATCAACGTGCAGTACCGTCTCGGCATCAATGTTTTGTTTACTATTTGTAATAGCAAAGATATGGCCACCACGTGCATTCACTTCAGACAGCGAGCTAAGCGTCTTGTCGAATAGCCAGTTATCAAGCAGTAAGGCTACTTCAAAGAAGCTATCGTCAATCAATGCAATGGGACCATGCTTTAACTCACCTGCAGCATATCCTTCAGCTTGGATATACGAAATCTCCTTCAGCTTCAACGCACCTTCAAGTGCAACCGGATACAATGTATCACGACCAAAGAAAAGTGCGTGGTCATACGACTCGTACTTCTTTGCGATTGATGGAATCTCGTTTTGGTAATTAGTAATCACCCGTTCAATCTCACCCGGAAGCTGATCAAGTTCGCGAATATAGTTACTGATATCCTCGTTGTTAATGCCGCGTGCCTGAGCAAGTGTGATGCCAAACATAATCATGGCTGACACTTGTGACGTAAAGGCTTTCGTTGATGCAACTGAAATCTCAGGACCAGCATGAACATAAATACCGCCGTCAACTTCTCGAGCAATCGTCGAACCTACGGCGTTAATAATGCCGAGTGTCTTCACGCCACGCTTTTTAATCTCACGCAGGCACGCCAACGTGTCAGCTGTCTCACCAGATTGCGATACAACTAGGGCGACAGTGTTCTTTGGCAAATGGAATGATCGGTACCGGAGCTCAGACGCAATCGCCACATCAATTGTCAGCCCATCAACAATTTGCTCAAGATAATACGACGCTAACTGGCCTGCGTAATACGCTGTGCCACAGCCAATAATTGTGACGTGCTCAATACCGCGTAGCTCGTCGTCAGTCATATTCAGTCCGCCCAATTTGATCAAGTTATCGGCAACGTCAACGCGACCGTTCAGCGTTGATCGCAGTGTCTGCGGTTGTTCAATAATCTCTTTTAAGAGGAAGTGATCGTAGCCTTGCTTTTGAATGGACTGCAAGTCCGCTTCGATCGTCTCGACACGTGGTGACACAGGACGAGACGCCAGGTCAAAGACCTCAATACCATCACGGCGACACACAACAACTTCACCATCTTTCAAATACACTGCTTGATCGGTATACCCAACGAGTGCTGATGCGTCACTGGCGATATAGGTCTCGCCTTCACTCAAACCAACAATCAGTGGACTACCCAGTCGTGCGGCAACAATCTCGTCTGGGTTACGCGCAGATGCAACGGCTATACCGTATGTACCAACTGCAATTTGTAACGCCTGGATAACAGCGTCGGCCAAACTCGTCTCTTCGTCATAAAACGAGTCGATCAACGCTGCCAGTACTTCTGTGTCTGTTTCACTGACGAACGTGTGATCTTTCAGCTCAGCTTTTAAGTCTCGGTAGTTTTCAATAATACCGTTATGTACCAAGTAGATATCGCCAGCTTTCTGTGGATGTGCGTTCGTCTCGGATGGAACACCGTGCGTTGCCCAGCGAGTATGACCAATGCCCAGTGGTCCTTTAGCAGGGTTTTCATTCGTCAGTGCTTCGAGTTCTGCAACCTTACCCTTAGCGCGGTGCACGGTTGGCGTCCCGTCATCAATCGTCACAATACCGGCAGAGTCATAGCCGCGATACTCTAAACGATGCAGCGCCGTCATCAGGTAACCCTGCGCATCTTTATCTCCAATGTATCCTACTATTCCGCACATATATGTATTTTCCTATCCTATATATCTTACATCGCCTGGTGATAATCGCAGCAAACCTTCATCGTGACGACGTTGATCAAGGTAGTGCGCCGTAAAGCCGACCGAGCGACTTAACACAAACAAGGCATTAAAGAACTCAATCTCGACAAGTTCATGCAGCTGTTGCTGGTCATAGTCAAACTCGGACTCCAAAATATCAAGCAAAATCGCGGCAATCGCACCGTCAACATTCAATATCAAGTTTGACTTCTTAGTAGTAGTAATTGCCTCAATTGACCGTGCAAACTGTAAATACCTGTCACCGTTGCTGTTCCCAGCAAACCCAACGAGGGCTTTTACGCGTGGGTCAGGTAAGTCAATGTGATACTTTTTATGGCCAATACCAGATATCACCTCGCCGCGACGAGCAAATGACTCAACAAACTCTTGTGCAGATACTTCACCAGCAACACCCGACAGCCAACCATCAGCGGCTGCGTTAATCGCACCACCAAATCGTGGACCTATGGTCAGAAGTCCTGCGGACAAGCTTGATACCAAATCTTTGCCCGCTCGTGCCGCCACAATCGTGTTCAGCGCACCAGACACATATGGTCCGTGATCCATCAACAGTCGAAAAACATAGTCAACAAACGCAATCGCCTTTTTTGATGTCACTTGCTGGCCAAGCAACATGGATAAAACAAGCGATGCAACTGAGTTGCCTTCAACGGTCTCGATGAGGTCCTTACCTAGCAGGCGCACGGTCTCGTCTTTTTCGCCAGAAATATGGCTGACAATCATACTGCGTTGACGTGATCCAATCGTTCGCTTAACTGGGCTTCGCTCACCTTCAACTCGCTTTTCAAGGAATGTACGCATGTCAGCAAAGGTCTCACATACCACTGCACCAGCTTTCTTCAATATCTTCTTTTTAGCGGTAGCAGACTCATCATATGTTTGCGCCATTGCTTTGGCGTGACCAAACTGTGGTGGCTCTTCAAACAGCTCAGCAACCGTGCCAGCAATATAAACAATCAATTCTTTTGTGAGCTTTTTGCTGGTGAGTAGTTCTGCAATCTCATACTCATCTGACCCACCAAGTTCACCAAAGTACACAATACGTTTTGTCTGTTTGTCCTTTTCGGCCAAAAGAATTGCCTGTGCTGGCGACGTAATCGGAAAGCGATCTCCACCCAGCGCGACCGCAAATGACACACCGATGCCTGCTCCGGTGACCGTATGAATCAATTCGTTCACCATACCACCAGATGTTGATACAACCGCTGTGTTGCCACTGTCCAAAATATCCGCATCGGACAGCTGACGATGTTGTGTCCCACCGATTGCACCTAACTTCAAGTAACCTGGCACTAACAACCCGACAGACGCAGGGCCAGTAATCAATATGTTTTTGTCTGCGACAAGTTCAATCAAATCAAGCGTATGTGACTCGGGTGTCTGCTCGGCAAAAATAGTCACCACCTGCAGCTGCGGCAACAGCTCAATTGCTTGTTTGGTTGACGACAAGACGCGTCGGGCTGACTGAACATTCAATACTGCCGTTATTGTCTTCCGCTTCGCCTCACGAAGTAACGAGAGGTTCGAGACGACAGGAATAATAACTTCAGTCTCACCCCAAAAGTATCGCTCCTGCTTGCGACCGGTAGCGATAATCGCCACAACACTCGGCTGTTGGCGTTTTGCCAAAAAGTCATAGTCCAACATCGACTGAATAATCTGCGGGTGAGAGCCCAGTACAACAATCTGCGCTTCTGTTAGTCGAAACTTTTGAATATCTATCATTTCTTTTTTGCCTTCAAACTTTCAAGTGCATATCCAAGCGCATCAGTGATTGACGTATGCGGATCATACACTCCCCCCAGTATAGCGTGCTCCTCGAGCGCGATTTTTATCTTCTCCAGGCCAATCTCTTGATTGGGGCCACCACGACGGACATAGACTTTGACGTGGTGCTTTTGCAGATCAACGGCGGTCTCGTCAATCGCCCTAATAATCCCTGCAAACGTGTTGGCGATATCAGTAAAGTTAGCCACCGCACCACCAATAAACAATACTTTTTGTGGCGCTTTTGACGCTAGGATCAGTTTAATTACCTGCTTGGTATAGGTGTACGTCTCGTCGGTGTTTGGGTTACCGCTGTACTCGCCGTAGTTTGCCAGTTTGTCACCAAGGCCTACGTTATATACTTCGTCAGCAATCACAATGCTTGCGCCGCCGCCAGAAAGTAGTAAAAAGATCGCCCCGTCAGGATTGAGGACCGTCAGACTAAACGAGGCAGGTGAGTTGTCGTTCAGTTCTCGGATATACTGCTCGGACTCACTCAGCGTGTTCGGCGTGCGGATATCATCACCGCCCCACAACTGCGTAAAGTACTGCCCAGCGTCATCAACTTCAATTGCGATGTCTAGGATCTTGAGAGACTTACCCTCAAGAACATACGGATTAATCTCCAGAAAGGCAAAGTGATTAGCCTTAAAGACGTCCAAAAGTGTTTGCAATTTGTCTGCAGCGATACCGGTCTTTTTGGCGAGTGTGTCCCAATCAAAATTATCGGTAAGTGCAAACGTCTCAATTGCATCTGACTTTGACTCCACATCAACGCCACCATGCGCGCTAAAGGCTATTTTGTAGCCTGCGCGGTTGCGAAGCAGCGACAAGTACCGTTCGGCTTTTTGGTCATGATCAAGTTGTGGCTCAACAATAAGAGAGTTATAGCCTTTGCCAAGTAGTGCCTTGACAGCTGTGCCCAAGCCCCCACGCTTTACGTCAAGCAGCACTAAGCCTTTTTTAAATCGCCCCTTCACCGCCTGGTCTACCTTGACTACGTATGTGTCGTATCCTTCGATAGCATCAACGTCGTCAAGTGATGATACTGTCCAGCCAACATAGCTGATACCTAATGCACCATTGACAAGTATTTTCGCCCGATATTCTGAAAGTTTTTTTCTTGGCATTGCTAAACCTATTATAGCCTACTCTCAACGTATATATGACCTGCTGATAGCTAGTTTTTGTTTGATGTCTTGCTGAAAAAGAATTTGGACCATGATGAGGATAGTCGGATTGAGGGAGCATCAATAAACTTCTCAAATAGATACGTTAGGCCAACTAGCACGACACATGCTGCGACAAATGAAATTGCTGCGGCCAGGTGAAAGGTAACACCGAATTGTCCGACCAGCAGATTAAACGAACCGACGCACACCGTAAATAGTACCGGCATATGAAGCAGGTATAGCGAATATGAGTACCGTCCATACTGACTGATATGTTTATTTGCGAAGAACCTATTGACGCGTGGCAAGGCCAACACTGCTAACACAAGTAACGTGGCACCTACCGACACATAGAATGTTATGTTTTGAAAATCATTTAAATACGGAATCTTAATCGCCTGATACCACGTGGTAGTGATCTCGCCGCTTGGAAAGCCTCCCAAAAAGATAGCGATAGGGATCAACAGATACGTAAGCCTGTTATTGAAGAATGTGATAATCCCACGTTTGTTCACATAGATGTCAGCCAAAACCATCCCGAGTATAAACCCAAATAACCAGGTCTGGAACAACAGCGCAGCTGCAACTGCATAAGCAACCCACCGATATTGCGAACGTCCAAACGCCAGTGCTAACGCAAATACAATAAATGATCCCAGAAATTCATAGAATATTGTCCAAAGCACGGGGTTGTAACCAGTATCGGAAATAGCGTTCACAAAAATCCCTTGCGCAGCCTGTATCAGCGCGTCCCACAAATGCGGAGTAAAACTCCACAATTGCCCAAGCCATAGTGATTGTGTCTTTTCTACCGTCCCTTCCATACCAGCGTTCAAGCCAAAAGCAAGTATGATAAAAACAATCATTACAGATGCCAGTGCGGGTAACATTAATCGCAAATATCGCTTTGCGGCCATACGCTTAATAATGGTGTCGTCCTTTTTGGTGAAGTATCCAACCGTCAATACAAACCCGCTTAGTACAAAAAATATACCGACCGCAAACGTCCCGGATAGTAACCCCGCGAACGGATTTGCGTACAGATTGTCCTCAAAGCGCATATTGTGAACTGTAGCAAAACTGTTACCGATGCCGTAGAAAAATCCTGGATAAAAAATCAAAAGCGCATG
>JAKQOF010000095.1 GCA_029565375.1 bacterium | reverse complement strand
ATCCTGGCGTATCGTCCTTTGGATAAAAATAAAGCACCAACCATTGTCCTTCGTAGTCAGATAATGAGTGCACCTTGCCTGCTTCATCACGAAGCATAAAATCTGGTGCTGAATATGGCGGTTTTTTCATAATAATGCACTCACTCTGCCACTAATTTGTTTGATACTGAACAGCTTTATATGAATCTTTGTTGTCAATCTGATCAAAAATTGAGAACTTTTGGATTGGATTCCAGGTAGCATCAGGACTTCCGAGTGGTTGGTCACCAGCATAGCCGATATACCAAACTTTTGGATTGTCCTTAACAAAAGCAGTCAAGTCTTTGATCTTATGCTGATCGTTATATTTCAACATATCCAGTGACCCATACAGATACTGTGTATCCGCGTCGATAAAGTAGACAGGGTGACTGTCAGTACTATAGAAAACTGCTTCGTAGAACACCCATGGTGTATTAGCAATAATTGGCTCACCTGGCTTGGCGCGACTTTGAATCTCTTTCACAATATCGCCAGTTGTTACCTTTGTATGACTGTTCTTGTTGTAGTTCCCAAAATAGTAGACATTGATAATGCCGAACAACATACTCACCACCAATACGCCCACGATAATTACTCGCCAGATAGTTCGTACCTGCTTCAAGCCTAGTGTTAATGTCACCCCAGCGAATAACGAGAAGCCGGCAATAGACGGAATCAAATATCGTTCTACGAATGACGAACGGAGCGGAGGCAATGAACATACAAACAAGATGACGACGGGCACAATCGCTAATGCCATAAGTAATAAATAGTTTTGCTTTTGTTGTTTGTTAAACGAACGATACAGCGAAATAGCAAATGCTGTCAGACTCACCAATATTACACCCAGTGCGAACGCATACCATCCCGTAGCTTGGTCGTGGTCGAGATAAAACAATAGGTTTGTTATGTAATTAGGAAAGGTATCTGTACCGACAGGGCTAATCCAAAATCCATTACCCTGAATAACTGATAGTTGAACAAGCATGAGTGGCACCCATGGCAAGAACAACCCAACAGCGACAATATGCGCCAGTATCCAATTTTTAGTGAAGAAAGCCTTACGAAACTCTTTTCCTCTGGCGCCAGACTGGCGCGTGACGATTGCCCGCCATACCCAATGTCCCAACCATACTACGGCCGTAAAATAATGTGTCCACATGCCAAGTGACACAAGTACACCGTATACAATCCACGGAAGTTTTCGCTTTGAAAGCACAGCAAACGTCAGCACATACGTCGCACTCAGCGCGATTGTTGCCGCTAGTGTGTACATGCGTGCCTCTTGTCCATAGCGAATCAGCATCGGTGATATCACGAGCAGTAGCAAGCTGACCCACGCAGCCTTACGACCGAACAGTCGCTTCACCAATAGGAACCCGAATGTAATTGCTGTTGCACCAAAGAAGACGCTCAGCGAGCGAAATGCCAGCTCGGTGCTACCAAAAAAGTCCGTCCAAAGTTTTAGTATCCAATAATACAGTGGTGGATGCACATCAGTTGCTGTGTAGCGAGCAATGTCAAGAAAGTTAAAATGTGTTAAATATGCACCAAATGCCTCGTCAAACCAAATTGACGACTTGGTAAGAGTGGCGAGCGTGAAGAGAACAAACACAACAAGACCTATACCTAGTACAATCCAGTCGAGGCCGCGGACATTCTTTAGCTTCGTAGCGATATGAGTAAATGTTTTTTTCATTATCAGTCACTTTCCATCATATCGCTTCATGGCGCTAACGGCAACCGACAAAACGTTTTTGACCACTGGCAATATTGTGCACAATAGTCTATAATCGGCTAGGCATCGTATCGGGGTGTGGCGCAGTTGATAGCGCGCTCGGTTTGGGACCGAGAGGTCGAAGGTTTGAGCCCTTTCACCCCGACCAAATAAAAAGACCGTCCTTGGATGGCCTTTTTATTTGGTCGATAAGACTTCAGCCTTCGACCTCTGGTTGACTTTTTTTCTCCCATCAACGATAATCCGCTTATGACTAAACCAAACAAAAATTCAAGAAAATATCGCAAAGAAATCTATATTACAGCAGGCATCATCCTTGCTGCAGCCCTCGCAATTAGTGTTCACTTTATCGTGACAACTGTTATACCAAACAACGCGCGCAAAGATCGCATCGAAGCAATTTATAGCAGTCTCAATATCGGCTCTGAATACACGTTAACGAGCGCAAACGTATTTGGAGATAAGCGCGTCTATAGTTGGGATGCTGGTCGTACCTACTCATCTGAGAAGGACTATGTTCGAGAAAGTACAGTTGACGTAACCGCAACAGATTTAAAGGCAAAAATTGAAAAAGCTGGATTTGCGTTCCTTGAAGAGCCATACGCTGGCAGCACATTCATTCAATATCACTTTAAGTCAGTCAAAAACGAATATGTACGTATCACTGTTTCAAGTAAGCCTCGTGATGACGCGCTCCGTAAGGATTCCGCAAATGCCGAGCCATCGACAGAAACTTTGGCACTTGACCCGAATGCTGGACCATCGACAGTTATCGTCAAAGTAAACCTTGACGATAACAACGAATAGTTAGTCGACCGCCTAGGCTACTTCGCAAACTCGATTGCACGAGTCTCACGAATCACATTTACCTTGATGGTTCCTGGATATTGCATCGTGCTTTCAATCTTGGTTGCAATGTCACGCGCAAGTTTAATCGCCGACAGATCATCGATTGCCTGAGGGCTCACAATAATGCGAACTTCACGACCTGCACTAATTGCATAGGCCTTATCAATTCCCTTAAAGCTCAGTGCGATGTTTTCAAGGTCACGCATACGTTCAACGAAGTTTTCGGCACTAATATTTCGGGCACCTGGACGCGCAGCTGAAAGCGCATCACAAATACGGACGATTAACGCCTCCGGTGTGGTTGCCTCAACATCGTCGTGATGTGCCTCAATTGCATGAACAATTTCGTCACTCATGCCGTACTTGCGTGCAAGTTCAGCACCAATGTGGTGATGCTTACCTTCAATCTTGTGTGTCACTGCCTTACCGACATCATGAAGAAGTGTGGCGATCTTTGTAATACGTACGTCTGCACCAATCTCTTCGGCAATCAAACCTGAGAGATGCGCCATCTCGGTGCTGTGCATCAGCACATTCTGCCCGTAGCTCGTTCGAAACTTCAGTTCACCCAGAAGCTGCATCATCTCTTTTGGAATACCGACGACACCGACTTCACGTGCAGCATCCTCACCTGCCCTGGTAATCTCCTTGGCAATTTCTTTCTCGGCTTTTGCAACTACTTCTTCAATACGTCCTGGGTGAATACGACCATCTTTCATCAACTGCTCAACAGTCAGACGAGCAATCTGTCGGCGGATTGGATCAAAGCTAGATAGGATTACCATACCTGGGGTGTCGTCAACCAAAATATCAACACCTGTTGCACGTTGCAAAGCCTGAATGTTGCGACCTTCTTTGCCAATCAAACGACCCTTCATTTCTTCGTCCGTCAACTTAACAGCAGTCACTGTTCGTTCAGCAGTTACCTCAGACGACATACGCTCCATGGCGGTGACAAGAATCATCTGAGCGGCATCTTCAGCAGTATCTTTGGCGTCGTTTTGTAACTTATTAACAAGGCCAAGCATGTCTTGCTTGATATCCTTTTCGGTCATCTGCATCAATTTTTCAGCAGCGTCAGCCTTTTTAAGACCTGCAATCTTTTCAAGTTTCTCTTGCTGACGAGTGCGGATATCGCGAATCTCGTCCTTAAGTCCTTCGACTTCATCTTCTTGTGCACGCAAACCATCTGAACGCTTATCAAGCTCATCAAGTTTACGATCAAGGTTCGACTCACGCTCAGCCAAGCGATTTTCAGTCTTTTGCCATTCCTTGCGTCGATCGGCTTCTTCCTTTTTTGCTTCACTGAGTAATTCAAGAGCTTCGTCTTTAGCCTTTAAGACAATATCGCTCGACTTTGTCTTGGCATCAGCAATTGCTTTGTCTGCTTTATGCTTGCCTCCAATACTGCGACGCTTCTCATAGGCAAATGTGCCTCCAACGCCAGCAAGTACCCCAATTACTGCGGCAATAATACCCTCTATCATAGCTATTCCTTCCTCGGGCGATTTGGCCAAGTGTTCATCTTGGCTTCAAAAGATATCACAAATCACACCGAATGTTTCAAAAATTATAGTTCAGTCTCTACCGTTTCCGTGGACTGATTGTATTGTAGCGCCTTTTATGAACGTGTTGCAAGTTATTTACGTGGCGTAGTAATATGTGCTTCGCTGCCATAAAAAGGCATGACAATCTGATCGTTCTGTCCAGCTTGCAGCTGCGCTATCGCTTGTTCAGCCCAGTTAATTCCATGCGTCCCGACAATGGCTATATGCAGACTATCTGCGAGCGTATTCATGACCGTCAGACCAATACGAAGTCCCGTAAAGCTCCCAGGTCCCCGCATTACACCAATTGCGGTAATGTCGGGCCAGTCGCTCTCATGAAGCGCCAATTGTTGATGTAGAAATGTTAATAATCCCTTGGCAAGCGTACGATCAGCCTCCCATTCGATTTGAAAACGTTCTTCATCACGAATGAGAGTGAGACGACACATGGGTGTTGATGTATCCAGCAAAACAATCATAACGCCTCGGCAATCCTTTTACTTTTTGGACCATGGCTTTCAACAATGATACGTCGTGTTGATTCTGTCGGCGGCACAATACTGAGCGTCAGCCTGTCACTTGGCAACACACCCGACACAATCGATGCCCACTCAATAATCGTTATTGTCTGTGGATCATGTATCGTCTCTTGTAGCTCATTGGTCATGATGCCTGGATCCTGCAAACGATAAAAGTCATAGTGTGCAAGCTGCAATCCGTCGCGAGCATCATAGACGCGACTAATCGTAAAGCTGGGACTCTGCACGTCTTCGTTGACACCTAGGCCCGCTGCAAGACCTTTTGCTAGCGTCGTTTTCCCTGCACCAACGTCTCCAATCAACTCAACCACCTCACCGCCTTTTAGAAGAGCCGCTAGTCGTTTGCCAAACGCCAGCATTTCGCGCACATCTTTTACCTCAATAATCATACTGAGTTCATTATAACATCTGGCGCTTTTTACCTCTTTTGTCGTACAATGGAGCGTAAGCAGTATGCGTATTTCTGATGCAATCATCGAAAAATTGCTCGCACGCAGTGGTGTGGCTACTGCAGAGCAAGTTACAGCCTTGAAAGAAGAGGCTGCTCGTTCAAGACGCCCTCTTCAAGATGTCGTCATTGAAAAGGAAGTCTCGGACGAAAAGACACTTACTCAGGCCTTCGCAGAATATACGCAAATCCCCTACATCGAACTTGACCCTCACGACATACCATCAGACGTTTTAAATCGCATTCCTGAACGTGTCGCCAGACAGTACAACGCAGTTCTGTTTAAGATTACGGATGCTGGCGTTCAACAACTTGCCATGGAAGATCCTGATGATGTGCAGGCTGTTAACTTTATTCAAAAAGAAATTGGCACCAATACACAAATATTCATCGCGTCACGTTCAAATATCCTTGCAGCCCTGGAGAGCTATCGTGGTGACGTTAATCAAGAGCTGAACGAAGTTATTGATGTCCAACGTGAAGAAAATACCGACATCCAAAACGTCAGTGAACAAGACGTTGCCGAAGATTCTCCCATTGCGCAAACTGTTAACCTCCTCCTCGAATATGCAATTCGATCTCATGCCAGTGATATCCACATCGAACCACGTGAAGACTTTGTCCAAATTCGCTATCGCATCGATGGCGTTCTTAAGGAAGTAAATCGCCTCCCTCGCAACGTTATCGGCGCACTCGTCAGTCGCATAAAGATTCTGAGTAACCTAAAAATTGACGAACGTCGTGTGCCACAAGACGGCAGGTTCAAGATAAAAATTGGTGGCAAACAATATGCCCTTCGTGTCAGCTCGATGCCTGTTGCTGACGGCGAAAAGATCGCCATGCGTATTCTCGATGAGTCTGACCAGGCTGTCACCCTGGAATCACTAGGTTACTGGGGCGTATCACTCCAGGTCATCAAACTGTCACTCACGGAGCCAGATGGCATGGTGCTTGTGACCGGGCCAACAGGAAGCGGTAAATCAACAAGTTTGTTTAGTGTCCTGTCTATTCTTAATACACCCGACGTCAACATTGCCACGATCGAAGACCCTGTTGAATACAAGATTCTGGGCGTCAATCAAACGCAGACCAACACCAAGGCAGGTATGACGTTTGCTAATGGCCTCCGTGCGCTTCTGCGTCAAGACCCAAACATTATCATGATTGGTGAGATTCGTGATGGAGAAACCGCTAACCTTGGTGTTCAGGCAGCGCTCACCGGACACCTCGTCTTTAGCACGCTACACACCAATGACGCGGCAACGTGTTTGCCGCGTCTTCTTGACATGGGTATCGAACCATTCTTGATTGCCAGTACCGTTAAGGCGGTTATTGGACAACGCCTTGTTCGACGCCTCAACAAACCAACTCGTCAAAGCTATACCCCGACAGAAGAAGAGAAGCAAGCGATTGTTCATATGTTCAACCTGCCAGTTGGTCAAGATTTTCGCTATATCCACGAGCTTGAAAAGCGAGCCGCTGCAGAAGGTATTGGTGGTGATGCACCACTCAGTACAGATGAGCACGGCATTAATACACTATGGCGTGCCGATCCAGATGATAACGATAACGACGCACACAATGGGTATAAAGGACGTATCGGTATCTATGAGGCACTCGCCAACACCTTGCCTATACAAAAGCTCATCATGAGTCACGCTACCAGCAATCAAATTCAAACACAGGCAATTGCTGATGGCATGATGACCATGCAAATCGATGGATTAATCAAGGCGCTTCGTGGTGAAACAACTGTCGAGGAAGTCCTAAGGGTGAGCAAAGAGTAATATGGCAAAGTTTTCCTACATCGCAACTGATGCTAGTCGCAAGCCTGTCAACGGCACGATGGAACAGCTCGACCGAGCGAATGTTATTGCCGCACTCACGAAGCAAGGGCTCAGACCGATCAGCATCCATGAGGTGAGTGGCCTGAATATCGGCCTGTCCTTCAACCGTTTCTTTAACAGTACGAAAGTCAAAAATGACCACCTGGTGATGATGACCCGACAGCTGAGTGCCATGGTTGGTGCTGGAGTACCGTTGGTACGTGCCCTGACATCGCTATCCGAGCATACAGAAAGCCCTGCCCTGAAAAAGATTCTCACTGATGTTATCAAGGATGTTGAAGGTGGATCAGGATTTGGCGATGCGCTATCCAAGCATCCGACTGCGTTTAGTGATGTATACGTCAACATGGTGCGTGCAGGTGAAACCGCTGGAATTCTGGATGACATTTTGAAGCGACTCGCTGCCCAACAAGAAAAAAGCGCTACGATCCGTAAAAAGATTAAAAGCGCCATGGCCTATCCAACCGTGCTTCTGAGCATTACAGTCCTCGCTTTCTTTGGACTCATGCTCTTTGTCATTCCACAAATTGGTAAAATCCTGACCGACCTTGGTGGCGCGGACGCAAAACTACCTGGTATTACACTCTTTATGCTGGGGATTAGCAGTATTATTACAAATTTTTGGTTTATTATTTTTCCAGCAATTGGTGGTGGTATCTATGGAGTTATTCGATACATTAAAACACCCCGCGGCAAGCGACAGTTCCACTCGCTCATTCTCAAGATACCTGGTATTAAAACAATCGTTAAAAAGGTCGCCATTGCCCGCTTTGCCCGTACGTTCTCGGCATTAATGGGTGCTGGTGTCGCGGTACTTGAGTGTTTGTCCGTCACAGCACGATCTGTTGGTAATGTCATTTACGAAGAGGCGATCGTCAATGCGGCTAAGGAAGTAAAAAACGGTAAACCACTCTCTGTTGTCATTAGTGACAACCCCCTGTTTCCCCCTATCGTCTCACAAATGCTATCTGTCGGTGAAGAAACCGGTCAAACCGACACTGTCCTTGTAAAGGTCGCTGAATTTTATGAAGAAGAAGTAGACGTTGCTATTGAAGGCCTCAGCTCAATCATCGAACCAGCCATGATCGTCGTCATGGGAAGCATGGTTGGACTCATTGCTGCAAGTGTCATGACACCGATTGCAGGACTCGCTCAAAGCATTAAATAACAGTGGCCTAACCCGAAGCGCTCATGCTATAATGAGCCATAGTATTTACTAGTGGGCATCATGGCAAAATTATTCTATA